>JAJFIM010000457.1 GCA_021774995.1 Alphaproteobacteria bacterium
ATGCCGGCATAGGGCGTCCAGCCGCAGCGACTGGCGATCCAGTCGTCTTCGATGGTGCGCTGTGATGTCATATCCACCAGCGTAAAGTCGGCGTCATAGCCCGCCGCGATGCGCCCCTTGCGCGCCAGTCCGAAGATGCGCCCCGGCCCGTGGGAGGTAAGATCGACAAAGCGCTCCAGAGACAGCCTTCCGGCCGCCACATGGGTCAACATCACCGGCGCGAGCGTTTGCACGCCGGGCATGCCTGAGGGCGAGGCGGGGTATTCTTTTGCTTTTTCTTCCAGAGTGTGGGGCGCGTGATCGGAGCCAATCACATCAACAACGCCGTTTGCCAAGCCCCGCCACAGGCCAGCTGCGTGAACTTCATCGCGCAAAGGCGGGTTCATCTGCGCCCGCGCGCCAAGACGCGCATAGCAATCGGGCGCGGTGAGCGTGAGATGCTGGGGCGTCACTTCGACGCTGGCGATGTCCTTGTGATCCGCCAGCAGATCCATCTCCTGCCGCGTTGATATATGCAGCACATGCACCCGCTTTCCGGCGGCGCGCGCGAGACGCAGCAGGCGCCGGGTTGAGATCATCGCGGTTTCGGCGTCGCGCCACACTTCATGGGTTTCCACCCTGCCCGGCTCGGCCAAGGCGGCGCGCTCTTGCAGCCGTGCTTCGTCTTCGGAATGAAAGGCGGCGCGGCGCGTGATCGCGTTCAGCACGCGCGCCAGAGCTTCATCCTCCGCCACCAGCAGCGAACCGGTTGATGAGCCCATGAACACCTTGACGCCGCAACAGCCGGGCATGCGCTCCATCTCGGTCAAGTCTTCGTTATTCTCGCCCGTCGCCCCCGCGTAAAAGGCAAAGTCGCAGAACATGCGATCCTGGCCCGCGTCTATCTTGGCCGCCATGGCGTTTGCGTCAATGATCGGCGGGTTGTTATTGGGCATATCGAACACGCCCGTCACCCCGCCCAGTACGGCGGCGCGACTGCCGCTTTCCAGATCTTCCTTATGGGAATTTCCGGGCTCGCGAAAATGCACCTGGCTGTCGATCACGCCCGGCAGAACATGCAGGCCCGCGGCGTCGATGGTCTGATCTGCGTCAGCGCGCGTCAGATCCCCCAGCGCAGCGATGCGACCGCCGCGCACCCCGATGTCGCGCAGACCCATTCCATCGTGATTGACCACAACGCCGCCCCGGATCACAAGATCATACGTCTGCGCCACTTGAAAACTCTCCTTTTCATTCCCTTTAAGTTATAGGGTGGCGGGACTGCCTGCGCAACATGCGCCGCGCGGCTTGAACGGTAAGGCGAAGCGCCTTATGTCTTGAGGCCACACAGATTAAGGACTCTCCATGCCTGACGTACTTTCCGGCGCCGTATTGCTGAAGACCCGAGGGGTCTTGCGAATCGCGGGCAGCCAAGCCCGCGGCTTCCTGCAAGGCCTCATCAGCAATGATATGGAGCGCGTGTCGCCCGAGCGAACGCTCTATGGCGCGCTGTTGTCTCCCCAAGGCAAGTTTCTCTATGACTTTTTTATCATCGAGCAAGACGGCGCCTTTCTGCTTGACTGCCTGCAAGATGCGCGGCGGGACTTTTTAAAGCGCCTGACGATGTATAAATTGCGCGCGCAGATTGATCTGAAGGACGTCACTGAAGATTTCCAAGTGATCGCCCTCATTGGAGAGACGGCCGCCGGCTTCGCCGGAGAAAGATCCGCATTGGGGCAGGCCTGGGCGATTTCAGGCGGCGTCGCCTATATCGACCCGCGCCTTGCCGCCTTGGGCGCGCGCCTGATTCTGCCGCGCGCGGGGGCGGAGACTGAGATCAAAAAGGCCGGCTGGCCGGTCCTGGAGACAAGCGCCTATGACGCGCACCGGCTGGCCCTTGGCGTGCCGCAAGGCGGCGCTGACATCCTGCATGACAAAGCATTTCTTCTGGAGAGCAATTTTGACGAATTGCACGGCGTCGATCACCAAAAGGGCTGTTATATCGGCCAGGAGACAACCTCGCGCACCAAACGCAAAGGAACGCTGCGCAAGCGCCTTCTGCCTGTCGACGTGGTCGGCCCCCTGCCCGCGCCCGGCGCCGAGATCCGCGCCGGAGACATGGTCGTTGGCATGGTGTTCAGCGGCGCGGGCGCGCGCGCCATTGCGCTCATCCGGCTGGAGCGCGCGGAACAAGCCAAAAAGCAAAACCTCCCCCTAACAGCCGGAGACGCTGTGCTGACCATTGTCACGCCGGACTGGATTTGCGCATGACCAAAAAAATCATCCGCTGTACCTGGCCGGGCGATGACCCGCTCTACCTTGCCTATCATGACGAGGAATGGGGGACGCCGGAATGGGATTCCCGGGCGCTGTTCGAAATACTGATCCTTGACGGTTTCCAGGCCGGGCTCGCCTGGATTACCATCTTGCGCAAACGCGAAAATTTCCAAAAAGCGTTTAACGGTTTCAATCCGGAAAAAATTGCCCGCTATGGCAAACGCGACATCAATCGCCTGCTGAAGGACGCCGGCATTGTGCGGCACCGGGGAAAGATCGAATCCACGATCGGCAATGCCCGCGCCTTTCTTGAAATTCAGGATACTGAGCGTTCGTTTTCAGATTATCTCTGGAGTTTTGTGGATGGCGCGCCCAAACAAAACCGCTGGAAGACCATGGCCCAAGTCCCCGCGCAAACTCCTGAAAGCCAGGCCATGTCAAAAGACCTCAAAGCGCGCGGATTTAAATTCTGCGGTCCCACCATCTGCTACGCCTTCATGCAAGCGGTGGGCATGGTCAACGACCACACCACGGACTGTTTCCGCCATGCGCCGCTTTGTAAATCCCGCTGATTTAGCCAATTTGCGACAAAATTGTCACAAAATGTGACCCTCATCTCACGCTATTGTGCTTACCAACTCCCTCCGGCGACTCGACGAAATTGAGTTGTCCGGTTAAGATTGCGTTAACGTTGGGGTTTTTAAGTTCCCGGCGCCTGAGAAATGGCTGACCCGGAGGCGCTTGACGCTCTCGGGGTTTTTTTACAAACAACGCCGACCCCGGCAAACCAGTTGATCAAGAGTGCATGTAATGAAATTTGTCTTTACCAAGAGCGTTATATTTGCAGCCCTATTAGTGACTGTGCTGGGCATGGGCGTTGCTTTTAACCCCGGCCAGGCGCAACCGCCGCATTACACATTAACCGTTGTGGTCACTCATACGCTCCCCGCTATCGGTCAGGTGAAAGTTTCCCTTTTTAATTCGAAATCAACATTTCTTAAATCCCCATTGATCAAGAAACAAACGCAAGCGGCGCCCGGCGGAAAAACCATTCTCAGTTTTGACAACCTGCCCGCCGGCGATTACGCCGTCAGCGTCGTCCACGACCAAGACGCCGATGGGAAACTCGACCGTAATTTTATCGGCAAACCGCGCGAACCGTTTGGGTTTTCCAATAATGTTCATGTTAAATTCGCGCCGCCCCCATTCGACAAAGCTAAATTCACCGTGGACGACCAAGACCAAACCATCGTGATCGATCTAGACTCTTAAGATCCGGGAACGCCCGCCCCCTTCTCCCGAAGACGCGCTCTGGCAAAGCGCCGCCAACTGATCTAGATTGCGTCATTGCAGTCAACCGTCCGGCAGACAGGGAGCGCCGCGTGACAAAAATCGTGATCAGCGGAACGGGGCTCTATACGCCCGAACACGCCATCAGCAACGAAGAGTTGGTGATCTCTTTCAATTCATATGTTGAAAACTTCAATGCCGCGCACAAAGCCGACATCGAATCGGGAGAGATTGAGGCCTTGCTGCCATCGAGCACGGCGTTCGTCGAAAAAGCTTCCGGCATCAAATCGCGCTATGTGATGAACAAAGAGGGCATTCTCGATCCCGCCCGCATGACGCCTGATATCCCGGAGCGCGCCGACGAAGACCTCTCCATCCTCGCTGAAATGGCCGTCCTAGCGGCCAAAGACGCGCTGAGCCAAGCGGGAAAAGAGACCCGGGACGTGGATGCGGTGATCGTCGCCTGCTCCAATCTGCAGCGCGCCTATCCCGCCATCGCGGTGGAAGTTCAAGAAGCGCTGGGGATAGAAGGCTTCGGCTTTGACATGAACGTCGCCTGCTCGTCGGCCACTTTCGGCATACAGGCCGCCGCCGACATGATCCGTGCGGGAAGCGCCCGCGCCATTCTAGTCATCAACCCTGAGATTTGCTCCGGCCATCTCAATTTCCGCGATCGCGACAGCCATTTTATTTTCGGCGACGTCGCCACAGCCATCTTGCTGGAAACGGATGAGACGGCCACGGCGCCCGGCGCGTTCGAAATCCTGGGCTGCAAACTTAAAACCCAATTCTCGAACAATATCCGTAATAATTTTGGCTTTCTCAACCGCGCGGCGCCGGGCGGCGTGGGCGCTAA
>JAJFIM010000458.1 GCA_021774995.1 Alphaproteobacteria bacterium
GGCGCGCACCATGGCCAGGCGCTTGACCTGATCTGTGACGGCCGCGCTCTCGGCCCGCTCCGAGCGCATGAATTTCAGTCGCGCGGGCGTGGCGTAAAACAGATCGCGCACCTCAACCCGCGTGCCGCTTGTCCCCGCAGATCCAAACGCCGCCGGCATGGGACCGTGTTTATCTCCGCCGGCGATTTCAAGCGCGTAAGCGCCGTCGGCATTTGCGGCCCGGCTCGTGATCGTCATTCTACTGACGGACCCGATGGAGGGCAGCGCCTCGCCGCGAAAGCCCAAGGTGGCGATATTCAAAAGATCGCATTGACCCGCGTCATCGGCCTCCAGCTTGGACGTTGCGTGGCGCTCAACGCTTAAATCCAGCATGTCGGCGCCCATGCCGACGCCGTTATCCGTGACCGAGATGAGCTTAACGCCGCCATTGGCGATTTGAACGTCAATGCGCGCGGCGCCCGCGTCCACGGCGTTTTCCATCAGTTCTTTGACCGCCGCCGCCGGGCGTTCGATCACTTCGCCCGCAGCGATCTGGTTGACGGCGCCGGCGGGCAATCGCCGGATGACGGGCTCAAGAGCCATTTGGTTACATCTCGCTCAAATACTGCCGCGCCAGGATTTTCCCTTCTTCAACGGCAGGCTGGTCAAACGCATCCACGCCCAGCAGATGCGCAGCAATCATGGTTTCCAGAATAAAATGCATCATCAGCGCCCCCATGGCGCGCTCATTCACGCGGTCAATCGTGAACACGCGCACAGGGCGGTTGTTATTGACGAGAGCCGCCGCCGTGGCGCGTTGTTCGGCGTCCACCAGATCGCCAATGGTCCGGCCCGCCAGATAGTCGAGCTTGGGATCGGCGCTTAAAGATTCCGGCACGCGCGGCCCCGCCCCCGCCGTGCGGGTCATGATGAGGGTATGGAGTTTGTCATTCGGCCCATCAAGGTAAAGCTGTAATTGAGAGTGTTGATCCACCGGTCCCAGCGCGCGGATGGGCGTGGTGCCCGCCCCGCCTTTGCCCAAACTCTCCGCCCATAATTGTCGGTGCCACATGGCAAACAGATCCAGCCGCTCAGCGTAAGGCATCAGCACGGTCGACGTTTTGCCTTTTGCCTCAGCCAGCGCCACGGACAGCGCCGCGCCGATGGCGGGCGCGCACGTCTCTGGCGCCGCCCCGTCCAAAATGGGCTGAAGCGCCTCTCCCGCCCCCTCGCGCACGGCGCCCGCATCCAGCCCCATCAGCAATGCAGGAAGAAGTCCGACATTGGAAAGTACAGAGAAGCGCCCGCCGATCATCGGGTTATGATCCAAAACGGCCATGCCGTGCTTTTCGGCCAAACGGCGCAAGGGATTGCCCGCGGGCTCAGTGATCACCGCAAAATGCTTTGCCAGCGCCGACGCCCCCAAATCTCGGCCGACGGCGTCCACCGCCGTCAACATCTGCATCATGGTTTCGGCCGTGCCGCCTGATTTCGAGACGGTTAAAAATTTTGTGGTTTTAAGATCCAAATTCTCAAACGCCGCCGCCAAACCATCCGCATCAAGATTATCAAAGAAATGAACCCGCGGGACATCATCTGGCGTGACGTGACCCGCCGTGCGATACCCGGTAATCTGCGCCAGGGCCTGCGCGCCCAGGGAGGAGCCGCCAGTGCCGAAGATGACCACATCGCGCGCGCCCGCTTTGAGATGCTTGACCACGGGCGCACATGCGTCCAGGTCGGCGCGCTCCCGCCACACGGACAAAATAGGCAGGCCGCCATCTTGCGCCGCCTGGATAATGTTGTTGAGCGCCGGTTTGGTCTTCGCAAGAAATGCCGAGAACACATCCGGCTGAAGCCCGTGCGCCCCGACACTTTGTTCAAGGACGCCATCAATATTCTGCTGATAAAGCGGCTGGTCTTGCGTCACGGCGCGCCGTCCTCTTGCCCCGGCTCAAGGCCTTCGGGCTCCCCCACAACAACCACCGTCAACGCGTCCGGGTCAAGCAGACGCGCCGCGACGCGCGCGATGTCGCCGCGCGTGACCGCCTCTATTCTGTCATTGCGCGTATCGATATAGTCAATGCCCCGGCCGGTCATTTGATAGCCCACCAATTGATTGGCGATGCGCGAATTAGAATCAAAGCGCAGCGGAAAAGATCCGGTCAGATAGGTTTTGGCGTCGCGCAATTCTTTTTCCGTGACGCCTTCATCCCGCATCCGCGCGATTTCCGCTTTGATCACGGAGAGGGATTCTGCGATGCGCTCATTCTCCGTAGCGACAGAGCCGAAGAAAACGCCCGCATAATCATAAGGGTTGAATGACGTGGAAACGCCATAAGCAAGCCCGCGTTTTTCACGCACCTCTTCCATAAGGCGGGATGCGAATCCCCCTCCGCCCAAAATATAATTCATCACATAGGCGGAAAAGAAATCCGGATCATCAAGAAGAATGCCCGGCCCGCCAAACAGAACGATGCTTTGCGGTTGGGGACGCTCAACAACGATCAGCCGCGCCTCGTCCGGGATGACGGCCTGGTTCATGTCTTCCGGGGCCGCGCTGGGCGGCAAAGCGCCAAAGGTTTTGTCGAGAAGCGCGCCTAAGGTTTCGGCGTCTATATCTCCCACGACGGCGATTTTAAGATTGTCCCGCGCCAGAGCGGCGCGCAAAAAGGCGCGCATATCATCGGCCGTGACGCTCTCCACAGTTTCCGGCGCGCCGCGCACGGGCCGGCCATACACATGGTCCCCGAACACCGCCTCAAACCATGTGCGCTGCGCAATGGTTTGAGGCGACGCCAAATCTCGTTTCAGGCGCACCAGGATCTGAGAGCGAATGCGCTCAATCGGCTCATCATCAAAACGGGGTTGGGTTAACGCAAGGCGCAAGAGATCAAATCCTTCATCGCGATGTCGCGTCAACATGCGCAGCGAACCATAAAAGCCGTCCAGGCCCGCATTAAAATGCAGTCTGATCGAGAGATCCTCAAGCTTTGTTTGAAACGCTTCAGCGTCGAGATCCCCCGCCCCTTCATCGAGCAGACCCGACATGAGATAGGCCAACCCTTGTTTGTCCATAGGGTCGCGCCGCGCGCCGCCTGTGAATCCAACTTCCACGGAAATCAAAGGAACGGCGTGTTCCTCCACCAGCCACGCCTCGATCCCACCGGGCGTGACCACGCGCTGAATATGGGTGCGCTTTTCAGAATCCAGTGTTTTGGCGAATTCATCAAGAACGTTTTTATTCTCCAAGCCCATCACTTCCGCCGCCGCCTTTTCCTCAACAACTTCGCGCATATCCAGCGCCCCTTCAATATTTACATCAGGCGCCTGGCTCTGCTCATCCGATTGATCGCACGCCCATACCGTCAACCCTAGGGTTATCACGCACAAAAGTCTGTATACAAACTTCATTATGACCCGTTCTCCGGCAACAGATATCCGGTGACATATCCCGGCTGGTTGAATACAAGCTGGGCTGCCGCGTTAACCTGGTCCACGGTAACCTCGGCGACGCGATCCGGAAACGCAGTGACGTCTTCCATCGTTTCCCCGGTGGTCAGCCCCGAACCATAGGCCTGCGCCAGGGATTGCTGATTGTCCCGCGCATAAACGGCGTCGGCGATCAGATTTGATTTCGCGCGGCTTACTTCTTCCTGAGTGACGCCGTTTTCCAGCACGTCTGCGATAACGCCATCCATCGCCTCTTCAATTTGCGCAAGGGTAATCCCTGCGCGCGGCGAGGCGTAAAGCCCCACGCGGCCGTAATCCAGACCATCGCCGGAATACCATGCGCCCGCGCTGGCGGCGCGCGCTTGGCTCACAACCAATACCCGGTAAAACCGGCTGGTGGAGCCCACCCCCAGTAATTGGGTCAACACGTCAATCGCCTCGGCCATGCCTTGCTCAGCGGTTGAAAAAGACGGCGCAAGATAAGAACGGCGAAAGGAGGCCTGGCGCACGCGCGCATCGCGCAAATCAATGTGCACAGGCGCTACGCCCGGCGGTTCCTTGCCCCGCACGCGCGGGGCCAGTTCGACGGACGGAATGCGCCCATAAAATTCTTCGGCCAGCGGGCGCAATTGCGCGGCCGTGATATCGCCCGCAACAATGAGAATGGCGTTATTGGGCGCATAATATTGATGATAAAAATCAAGCGCGTCTTGCGTGGTCAAGGATCTGATTTCGTGCGCCCAGCCGATCACCGGAATCCCATAGGCGTGCGCTTTAAACAAAGCCGCTGACATTTGTTCAGATAAAATGCTCTCCGGATTATTTTCAATCCGGCTGCTGCGCTCTTCTAAGATCACGTCTCTTTCCGGGTACACCACATCGTCGGTCAGAATTAGACCGGTCATCCGGTCCGCTTCCAATTCCATCACCAAAGGCAAGCGATCAAGCGCCACCCGCTGAAAGTAAGCGGTGTAATCGTTATTGGTGAAGGCGTTATCCTGACCGCCATTGCGCGCGACGATTTTCGACATTTCGCCGGGCGGAATTTTGTCGGTGCCTTTGAACATGAGGTGTTCGAGAAAATGCGCGATCCCTGATTTCAGCGGCGGTTCGTCGGCGGCGCCGACGCGGTACCAAACCATGTGGGTGACCACAGGAACGCGGTGATCGGGAATCACAACGACCTGCATGCCGTTGCCCAGGGTGAAGGTTTCAGGCGCCCATGCGGCCGTCTCGTGCATCTCTTGCGCCTGCGCCGCCATCGCCGTCACTCCTTGAAAAGGGGAAGTTAAATTCATGACCCCGCCGATCATGGCGATAAAAGCGCCAAGCCCGAGACGCCGCCAGGACGTCTTGCGCATTTTTCTATTTATTAACATCGTGATGAGCCTTCAAACATGAAAAAAGGCGGGCGCGGCTGAATGATCCGGCATACGATCAAAAAAACGCGGCGCGAACGGTCTCAGGCAAGACATCGAATGAGGAGGACGGGTTTCCTCGCCCCTATTCCTGAGCCGCAGCGTCATCGGCCACGTCCTCATCAGAGGGCTTGGTGTTTTTCAGCCTTTGCGATTCAGAAGTCGCATCAAGGAGGATGGGGTCAGGGCCATTGTCATCGCCGCGCCAGAACAGGATTTTATCGGTGAAGCCTTTATCCTTTTGACGCAAGCGGCCTGATTCTTCTTCCAGAACCGCTCTGATATTCGGGTCGACCCGGTCAGCGCCCGCATTGACGAGCAACGCCACCTCGCCTTGAGACGGCTCGCCCGGCGCGGCGTCCGCCGCTTCGCCCAAAAGCACCCGGCGCGCCGTATCCGTGGGCTGCAATTCCTGGGGCCGGAGCGCACCCGGTTTGGGCGGTCTCAGCGAGAAATCCGGCGGCACGATCAAAGGCGCTTTGGTGACCACGGCGAACTCATCGGGCGCCGATTTGCCCAATCCCAAAGCCGACTTCACGCCGCCACAACCTGACAGAGAGAGCATAGCTGCGGTAATGAAGGCGATTTTTCCGGTCAGAGTCATGTGAAATGATCCTTTTCGATAAGAGAAGACAGTCATAGCAATCCCGCCGCCCGATGGCAATTCAGGCCCCTCCGGTTTTTAAGCTTTATGTTCCGCTTCGCGGGCGGAAGATCCGCTGAGAAATATCGATTCGTAAATAAGCAGGACAACGCCGAGCGAAATCCCCGCATCGGCAAAGTTGAATGTGTAAAAATGATATCCCCAGGCGTAAAGATCAAAAAAGTCCGCAACCGCCCCATAGATCGCCCGGTCCACCACATTCGCCACCGCGCCGCCAATGACGAAACCGATGGCGACGCCAAGCAGGCGGTTTTGAGCGCGCGCGAGCCAGACCACGAGAAAGGCGACCACCGCCAGAGCGAAGAGAATCAGCGCATATCGCCCCGTTGCGGTGTCGGCGGAAAACATGCCGAAACTCACCCCGCGATTCCACACCATGCGGAGATTGAAAAAATCCGTGACTTCGATGAGACCCTTTGCGGGCATATCGACCACATTAAGAAGATACCATTTGCTCGCCTGATCGATAAAAAAAGTAATGGCGGCTATTCGAAGTCCTAATTTCAGCATGCTTGACCTGTCCTCATACGCAATGCGGGCGTGGGCCGGAAAATCAGCGGGCCGCGTCCAGAAACGCCACCGCATCGGCATCCCGCGGGCTTAAATCGGGATAACGCGGATCGGCGCCCACATCCGGCAATATTTTCCAGGAACGCTGGCATTTGGAGCCTTCAGCCCTGGCCGGAACCACGGCCACGCCCGCCACATCTTCCAAAGAGAAAGCCCCGGCGGGCGGCGGCCCTTCAACCAGTGTAGCTTGGCTTGTGATAACAATTTCCGCAAGATCTAAACCTTTCAGCGCTTGCGCAAAGCCGGGCTCCGTCACATAGACACTGGGAGCGGCCTCCAGGCTGGAGCCGATGCGTTTTTCGCGGCGCTCCACCTCCAGCGCACCGGTGACCACGCGGCGCAGGCGCCATATTTTGCTCCATTTGGCCGCCAGCTCTTCATCGCGCCAATCGGCGGGAATGGCTGGAAACTGCCGCAAATGCACCGATTTTTGAGCGTCCGGAAACCGGCTCGCCCAGGCTTCTTCCGTGGTGAAGCACAAAAACGGCGCGGTCCACGCGGTCAGGCAGGAAAACAGCTCCTCCAGCACAGTCCGGCAGGCGCGCCGCACAATGCTGTCCGCCCGGTCGCAATAAAGTGAATCCTTGCGGATATCGAAATAGATCGACGACAAATCCACCGTGCAAAAATTAAACACATGGGTAAAAACCGCCCGAAAATCAAAATTATCGTATGATTTGCGCACATTCGCGTCCAATTCGGCAAGGCGGTGCAGAACCCAGCGCTCCAATTCGGGCATATCGGCCGGGGCGACGCGCTCCGCCGCCTCAAACCCATGCAGATTGCCCAGCAGATATTTAAGCGTGTTGCGGATCTTGCGATAGGAATCCACATTGGCCTTGATGATGTCCTGTCCGATGCTCAAATCTTCGGTAAAATCGGAGCTGGCGACCCAGAGGCGCAGGATCTCAGCGCCGTTCTGCGCAATCACTTTTTCCGGACTAACGGAATTCGCGCCCGATTTCGACATTTTATGGCCCTTTTCATCGAGCAAAAAGCCGTGGGTCAACACTTGCCGGTAGGGCGCGGCCCCCCGCGTGCCGCAGGATTCCATCAGCGAGGACTGGAACCAGCCGCGGTGCTGGTCGGAGCCCTCCAGATAAAGGTCCGCGGGAGAGCTCAGATCATCGCGCGCCTCCAGCACAAAGGCGTGGGTGCAGCCTGAATCGAACCACACATCGAGAATGTCGGTGACCATTTCATAGTCTTGCGCCGCGTATTGCGCGCCCAAAAAATCCGCCGCCGTCGCCGCGAACCAAGCGTCAGCGCCGTCTTCCTCAACCGCCGCAACGATGCGGGCGTTGACGGCCTCGTCGCGCAAGATCTCGCCGCTTTCCCGGTGGACAAACACGGTGAGCGGCACCCCCCAGGCGCGCTGGCGCGACACCACCCAGTCGGGGCGCGTCTCGACCATGCCGCGCAGGCGGTTGCGGCCCGTCTCCGGCGTAAAACGAACGGCGTCAATGGCCTCCAGCGCCTTGGCGCGCAAACCGTTGGTCTCCATACTGATGAACCATTGCGGCGTGTTGCGAAAGATCACCGGTTTTTTGGAGCGCCAGGAATGAGGGTATTGATGTTTCAGCCGCCCCCGCGCGATCAGCATGCCCGCTTCAATCAAAGCGTCCATCACGGCCTTGTTGGCGTCGCCCTTTTTGCCTTTGGGGGTGAGCACTGAGCGCCCTTCAAAGCCCGGCGCTTCGCCCGTGAGAACGCCCTCGGCATCCACCGTGAAGGGAATGTCCGCGCTGATGTTGAGATTTTGAAGATACGCTTTGCTCTCCTCCCAAACCTCAAAATCTTCGCGGCCATGGCCCGGCGCCGTATGCACAAACCCCGTGCCCGTCTCATCCGTGACGTGATTGCCGGCCAACATCGGCACATCGAAATCGTAACCCTGGCCTCGCAAAGGGTGAGCGCAAATTTTGATGAGGCTGGGGTCAATGTTTTCAAGCTTTTTGTAGCCCTCGACGCGGGCGCTGGACATGACATCCGCAGCCAAGGCGTCGGCCAGAATGAGTTTTTCACCTGTTTTAACCCAGGATTCTTCTGGAACGTTCCCCACTTCATAAACGCCATATTCAATGTTTTTGGAATAGGAGATGGCGCGGTTGCCCGGAATGGTCCACGGCGTCGTCGTCCAGATGACCAGGCAGGTCCCTTGCGCGTCCGGCGGGCCGGACACAACAGGAAATTTCACCCAGATCGTGTCGGATTCGTGGTCGAGATATTCCACTTCCGCTTCCGCCAGCGCGGTCTTTTCAACCACCGACCACATGATCGGCTTGGAGCCGCGATAAAGCCCGCCATTCATCACGAATTTCAAAAACTCCCGGACGATCTGCGCTTCCGCCTTAAAATCCATGGTCGTATAGGGATTTTCCCAATCGCCGATGACCCCGAGGCGCTTGAATTCATCGCGCTGGATTTCGATCCACTTATCGGCAAAATCCCGGCATTCCTTGCGGAACTCCAGAACCGGCACATCGTCTTTATTTTTGCCCTTGGCGCGGTAGGTCTCTTCTATTTTCCATTCAATCGGCAGGCCATGGCAGTCCCAGCCCGGCACGTAATTGGCGTCCTTGCCCATCATCTGCTGCGAGCGCACAACCATGTCTTTCAGGATCTTGTTAAGAGCATGCCCCATATGAAGATGGCCATTGGCGTAAGGCGGACCGTCATGAAGAAGGAAAGTCTCGCGGCCTTTGGCGTCTTCGCGCAAGCGGCGGTAAAGAGCCATCTCCGCCCAGCGCTTTAAGTGTTCAGGCTCCTGTTTGGGCAGACCCGCGCGCATGGCGAAATCGGTCTGCGGCAGGAGCAGCGTGTCGCGGTAATCGCGAGCGGATGCGCCTCCCTCGGCCTCAGGGGCCGCGCCGTGTGATGTGGTCTCAGACATGGGAAGTTCTCGTACAGCAATTCGCGCGGATTTTAAAGACCTTGACCCGTCTACAAAGGCAATGAATCCTGCTTCCAACGCGAAGTGGCCAAAATTTCCCGCGCCGTGGCGCAATCCGCTTTTATCTGCGTTTTGAGGCTCTCAAGCCCATCAAACTTAACTTCGGGCCGGATGTAATCGATAAAATAGACAAAAATCTCCTGACCATAGATATCGCCGTCAAAATCAAACAGATGAGCCTCCAGCACCACGCCCTTTTTATCGAAGGTCGGGCGGTTGCCGATATTGGCGACGCCATCATACAGCCCCGCATGGGGGCCGCCCGGAATCTCCACACGCACTGCGCAAACCCCAAGCGCCGGTTGGATATAGTGCCCCATGGCGACATTCGCTGTCGGAAAACCAATGGTTCGCCCCCGCTTGTCGCCTTCCACCACGATGCCGTCCATGGCCCAGGGCCGCCCAAGGCCAGCCGCCGCGCGGGTGATATTCCCGCGCCTCAGCGCCCCGCGTATTTGGGTGGAAGAATAGACCGCCGGCGTCCCAGGTGCGCCTTCTTCGACAAGCAGATCAATGGCGGTAGATTTCAGCCCCAGAGGCTCCCCCACCGCATTGAGAACGCTTGCATCGCCTTTTCTCCCCTTGCCGAACTGGAAATCGGCGCCGATCATCACGTGGGAGACGCCCAGACCCGCAACCAACACTTCCCTGATAAATTCCTCAGCCGATTTTTGCGCCATCGGCTTTTCGAAGGGCAGAACGAAGAAAACATCAACGCCCAGCGCTTCCAACACCCGCGCTTTACTCATACAGGACGTGAGGCGAAAGCACGGGGCGTCCGGTTGAAAGAATTCCCTGGTATGGGGCTCAAAAGCGATCACGCCCCATAGCGCTTCTTTTTTCTGCGCTTCGCGCCGGGCGCGCTCAATCACGGCCTGATGACCTGGATGAATCCCGTCAAAATTGCCCAGCGCGGCGACCGAACCCCGAAAGGCGTCAGGGATATTGGAATAGTCTTTGAAAATCTTCATGGAATGCTTTTCTGATGAGAGGGTCTTTTACCATCTCCGCGTTCACCGCTTTTCATATTGTTATCGTTCTTAACATATTGTTGCCGCATTAGGCCATCCAGAGGTTCTCTGACGCAATTTATAGGGGGCACCCTAACCAATGTTTTAACCCATCTCAAGAACAGCCTCAAAATCCAACCTCCCTCCAATTAACCAAATTTTATGGCGCCCACCCTATACTTCCCCTATTAAGTGGCGCGTCGTTAATATGCAGTCGTCACTGATATGGAGATTACAGACCACAAATTAGGGTCACAAAAAGAAACATTATTCGTTTGGGGACGGAGTATTAAGATGGCCGTAGACATGTCAATGCAAATCCTTGTTGTCGATGATTACAAGACTATGATCAGGATTATCAGCAATCTACTTAAACAACTTGGTTTCAACAATCTGGATTCCGCCGCCGATGGCGCCGAAGCCTTGGAAAAAATGCGCCGCGGAGCCTACGGACTGGTCATTTCAGACTGGAACATGGAACCCATGACCGGCTATGAGCTTCTCACAGAAGTCCGCGCCGATGCGCAGTTAAAACCCACGCCTTTCATCATGGTCACGGCAGAATCCAAGACGGAGAACGTCGTTGCCGCTAAAAAAGCCGGCGTCAACAATTATATCGTCAAACCGTTCAACGCCGCGACGCTGAAATCAAAAATGGTGTCGGTTATCGGCGATTTTTAAGCCGGACCGTCCAAACGCCCATGGCAAAAAATAACGCTCTTCCCCACCCGATTGAGCACGCTTTGACGCAACTTGGCGGCGCGGCCGCGCCAGAGGCGCATCTTACGGATGTTCTGGCCGCCTTTGAAACCATCATCAACGCCGTGCATGATTCATGGTGCGAATGCGATGCAAACGCCGGCGCGGAAATTCATATTCTTAAAGAGCAGATTCAAACTTCCGCAAAAAAACTCGCCGCACTGCCCCTCTGGAATGTGGCCTGTCTTAAGCAAGCGGAAGAGGAAGTAAGCACGGTTCTCAACGCCACGGAAACCGCCGCCAACACAATCATGGAACACGCCGAAATTATACTGAGCGCCGAATCGTCCGATCCCGCGGCGTATAAGAGTTGCGTCACGGACGCCGTGATGCAGATATTTGAAGCCTGCGCCTTTCAGGACATCACCGGCCAGAGATTGTCGCGCGTTACTGAAACGCTGAATGACATGGAAAAACAAGTGGCGGGCGCAATGGACGCCATGGGCGTTGACGGCTCAAAGTCTGAGACCTCCAAAACTGAAAAAGATCAACGCAAACAGGATCTCCACTTGCACGGCCCTTCCAATGAAGGCGAAGGCGTCTCTCAGGAGGATATTGACGCTCTGTTTGATTAGGGCCCGGCGGCCCGAAAACTTGCCGCCCCGCCCCTCGTCATTTCCGTCCCCCCTTTTGTCATACCCGCGCCCCTTTTGTCATTCCCGCGCAAGCGGGAATCCACAAATC
>JAJFIM010000459.1 GCA_021774995.1 Alphaproteobacteria bacterium
CTAGCAGATGCAAAATAACTTCTGTGTCGGATGTGCTTTGAAAAATGGCGCCGCCGTCCACTAACTCCGCGCGTAAAGTTATGGCGTTTGTAAGGTTACCGTTGTGGGCTATGGCAAATCCGCCTCCAGCAAGATCGGCAAACAAGGGCTGAATATTGCGATTGATAGTGGCGCCGCTGGTGGAATATCGAACATGCCCGACTGCGCTGTTACCTGACAGTTTGCCGATCATTTTTTCCGAAGAAAAATGATCGCCGACCAGACCAGGCCGTCTTTCCGAATGGAAATGTTCACCATCAAAACTAACAATTCCGGCCGCTTCCTGGCCTCTGTGTTGGAGGGCGTGGAGGCCTAATGCCGTGAGGGTGGAAGCGTCATCGTGTCCAAACACGCCGAACACGCCGCATTCTTCCCGTAGTTTGTCATCATTCAAAAACATGGCGGTTTTTTTGAGATGCTCCTAGGTGTTTCAATGGCTTCAGATAAACACTCTTAGCATCCGCCACAACCCTAATCTTCGGATGAGTTGATGATCAGCCGGTCAAGATTGCGCCGGTCCTTTTGCTTATAACCGGAATCACTTTTGGGGGAATCAGATTTTTTGTCTGTTTTTTGTGATTTTTGCTCAGGTTTAGAACGCGTCTCGCCGTCCGCTTGGGGGAAGATATTTGCCATGGCGATGACGACGGGACGCAATTTCGCGTCTTCGATCCAACCGGGCACGCCGCCGGGCTCGAGTATTCTGACATTGGCCCAGTAAATCAGGCCGATGATAAAGAGACCGCGGACAACGCCGAATAAAAATCCACCCGAGCGATCCAGGACACCGGGGTCATCGCGTCCAAATCTCAAACTGACTTTTGCGGCGGCGATGAGTGAAGGGATCAAGATCGCCAAGAAAATGACTCCCATCGCCACGGCATCCGCAAGAATTGGTGGATTGAGAATCCCCCGCGCCGCGTCGCGCGCATAGGGGAAAAAATAGATCGTCACAACAGCCGCCGCCGCCCAGGCAATGATGGTTAATATTTCACGCGCCAACCCCCGCATCAGGGCCATCAGCGCCGAGGCCAGAACAATTACGAGAATAATGATATCAACCAGTGTGAACGCCATGATCTTTCCGCCAGCTTATTTTATACCACGCGATTTATCTTTCCACAATTGATCCACCACTTCCGTTAAAAGTTCAAATTGATTGAGATTTAATTCATTTTCCTCAAGTTTATGCGTCGCCGCTATCAGAGCGCCGGAAAACCCGAGTTTTTTTGCCTCCTTAAGGCGGGCGCTGGTCTGGGCAACCTGGCGAATCGCGCCGCTCAGGCTGATTTCTCCGAAAATAACGGTATCTTGAGGGATTGGGTCATTTGCCAGAGAAGATATCAAGGCCGCCGCCACGGCCAGATCCGCCGCTGGCTCCTTTATTTTAAGTCCGCCGGCCACATTGAGGTAAACATCGCAGGACGCTAATCCAAGCCCGCAGCGCGCGTCCAGAACAGCCAAGACCATGGCCAGTCTTCCCGTATCCCACCCTACAACCGCTCGGCGCGGAGTGCCTAAGCTGCTGGGGGTGACGAGCGCTTGAATTTCCACCAGAACGGGCCGCGACCCTTCAATGCCAGCAAATACCGCCACACCACTGGTGTGTTTGCCACGGCCATCTAGAAAGAGTTCTGACGGGTTGTGAACCTCGCTGAGACCGCTATCCCTCATTTCGAACACGCCAATTTCATCAGTGGCGCCGAAGCGGTTTTTAACGGCTCGCAGAAGACGAAAACGGTCGCCCCGTTCGCCTTCGAAATAGATCACAGTATCGACCATATGCTCCAGTACCCGCGGACCCGCAATCTGGCCGTCTTTCGTGACGTGCCCCACCAGGACGATTATGCACCCGCGTTGTTTGGCCAGGCGGATCAACTCTTGGGCGCAAGCCCGAACTTGTGACACAGTACCGGGCGTGGCTGAGACTGTGTCGCTCCACATGGTTTGAATCGAATCGATCACCACAATGGCGGGAGGAGATTCAGCAGGATCGTTGAGTGTGGCCAATATTGTGCGGATATTCGTTTCAGCCGCCAGTTTGACATCCGAATCCGAAAGCCCCAGCCGCGCAGCGCGCAATTGAAGCTGCTCTATCGCCTCTTCGCCCGAAATATAGATGGCCTCGCGCCCCTGTTTAGCGATCGCGGCGCAGACTTGCAGCAGGAGTGTGGATTTTCCGATTCCAGGATCGCCGCCAATGAGCAACACGGACGCTGGCACCAATCCACCGCCGCAGACACGATCAAATTCGGGAATATCCACAATGAGGCGGCGCCGGTCCGCGTGAACGCCGGTCATCGCGGCAAAATCAATTACATTATTACCGCGTCGCGCAGTGGTTGAGCGGGGTGCGCTCGGCGAAGATTTTTGCGCCGCCGCAGCAAGACTACCCGGAGGGCCAGTATCAACTGATTCTTGCAGAATTGAGTTCCACTCGCCGCAAGAATCGCACCGGCCCGCCCATTTGGCGGCGACCGCGCCGCAGCTTTGACAGATATAGCGTTCAACGGGTCGCGCCATCAAAGATTAAGCCCTTTGGAAGAATCAGTGACTTGTGTATAACGATTGTAGCGACGCCTCAACTGCGAATACGGATATTCTCATATCATCGCCAGATATACATTCATCCTTGGGTTACTTGCCTTCTTATCTGTGTCGATGGGGGCATGCGATTCTGAGTCGGATGAGATGGTGCTTTTATCTTTTGGAGGTGTCGGCGCCTACGCTGACTTAGATATTCATCTTCCCCCCAATACGGTTGGCAGGCTTGCTTCTGAAGGTGGGTTGCTCTCTGCAGGCGCTGTGTTTGATCCGCCTGTTCACCCGATCGGAGAGGTTCGGTCACTCTCTGTTCATGGACACGATATCGCGCTTGAAAGCATGACTCTCCAAGATGGAATGCTTATGACCAAGGAGTTTGGCGCCATCGAATTTCTCATCCCTCAGGAAGGTAGCATTGAAATGTGGGGCACTCAAAGTCAGCAAGATGCGATCGAAGACTGGCTTTCTGCACAGTGAATTATGGGTTCGGATTATTCGCCAAAACAACAAAAGAGTTCAGGCGCGTTTGACATCCACTTTGATGGGCCCCTGGGCGCGGCCGTTGATAAATTGATCCACAAGCTCATTACCGCTGTTGTCGATTTCTGAGGCCGGTCCCTGCCAAACGATTTTGCCATCGTGAAACATGGCGATGATATCGGCTATTTTTCGGGCGCTCGCCATGTCATGCGTAATAGACAAGGCCGTGGCGCCAAGATTGCGCACGCTTTCAACAATAAGATCATTGATGACATCGGCCGTGATGGGATCAAGGCCGGTAGTGGGTTCGTCAAAAAAGATAATCTCCGGCTGGCTGGCTATTGCCCTGGCCAAAGCAACGCGTTTGAGCATTCCGCCCGAAAGCTCCGAGGGATTTAACAAGCCGACATCTGGGCTCAATCCAACTTTTGCCAAGGCGTCATAGGCTACGGGTTGGGCTTTGCGCTTCGAGGCGCGCTTGCCTTGCACCAGCCCGAAGGCCACATTTTCCCATACCGGCAAGCTGTCAAACAAAGCGCCGCCCTGGAATAGCATCCCGAATTTTCGCATCATGCTCTCGCGCTGCCAGGGATGCAAAGTTGTGATCTCAACGCCATCGATTTTGATCGAGCCGCTATCTGGTTTCAATAAGCCGAGGATGCATTTCAGCATGACGGATTTGCCGGTTCCCGATCCGCCAATCACAACAACCGATTTACCGGCGGGGACTTCCATCGTAATGCCGCGTAAGACCTGCTTAGCGCCGAAACTCTTGGTAACGTCATTTAGGGCGATTTTCGGCATATCGTTGACCACCTCATTCTCCAAAGAAGATCGACGTTAAAAAATAATTCGACGCCAGGATCAGCACTGAAGCGGAGACTACGGCATTTGTCGTGGCCTTGCCAACGCCTTGCGCCCCCCCTGCGCTGTGATAGCCATGGTAGCAGCCCATGAGGGCAATGATAAAGCCAAATACGGCGGCTTTAATTAGGCCGGAAGTCACATCGCCCAATTCGACAAAATCCACCGTATTTTTGAGATAAACAGCGGAATTGAAACCCAGAGACCGGGTGCCAACCAAATATCCGCCAAGAATGCCGATCGTATCGGCTATCCCCACCAAAATTGGCAGACAGATGGTGGCGGCCAGAATACGCGGCGCCACCAAATATTTGAAAGGGCTGGTGGAAAGCGTGACTAAGGCGTCGATCTGCTCAGTGACGCGCATGGTCCCGATCTCAGCGGCTATGGCGGCGCTCACCCGTCCCGCAACCATCAGACCCGCCAGGACCGGCCCTAATTCGCGCGTTATCCCAATAGCGACGATATTGGCGACAATTCCTTCGGCATTAAATCTGGACCCGCCGATATAGATCTGTAACGCCAAGGCGCTCCCGGTAAAAAGCGCTGTTAGTCCAACCACAGGGAGAGAATTATAGCCGATCCGCCAGAGCTGGCGGCCGAGTTGCCGCAGAAAGAAAGGCGGGACTAGGCAACTGAGCACGCTTTGCACAAGAAATTTGGAGAGCGAACCCACAATAGCAAAAACAGCCAAAGCAAGGCGCCCCACTGACGCAAAAATCAGCATTACTGTGATTTATCCCCTGACTTACACATACTGGCGCTCATAGCGTTGCCCTAACAAGGTTAGTATTTCGTAAGGAATGGCGCCACCCGATAGCGCGAGATCGTCAATTGTCGTTGATGCTCCGAGGATTTCAATCTTGTCACCCACCTTAATTCTATCTTTAGCAATAGCGGTGACGTCCAGGGCGATCAAGTCCATGGAAACGCGGCCGACGACGGCAAGCGGCGTATCGTCCATCACAATCTTGGCATTATTGCCAAAAGAGCGCAGAAATCCGTCGGCATATCCGAGGGAAAGCACGGCAATTCGCGAATTCGCCTTCGTTCGGTATGTCGCGCCATAACCAATTGTCTGCCCGGCGGGGACCTCGCGGATTTGCAATATAGGGGCGGATAGGGTGATCACGGGGGTCATGGGGTTTGGTGTGCCGGGCTGCGGGTTACCCCCATAAAGGGCAATTCCGGGCCTCACCATATCAAAATGCGTTTCTGGTCCTAGAAAAATCCCGGCTGAATTGCTCAAAGATACTGGAGCGGAGGGAAGTTTGGCTTTGAGATTGCGAAATTTTTCTAACTGGACTTGGTTGAGTGGGTGATTGGGGTCGTCTGCGCAGGCGAAGTGGCTCATAACCAGTTTCAGATCGAGATCTTTAAGTCTTTCGGGCGCGGCGTGGAGATCTTCGACTTGGCCCTCGCTTAATCCCAGACGATTCATACCCGTATCGATATGGATTGCAGTTGGCTTGCGCCCACATGCGGCCCAGCGATCTATCTCCGCTATTGAATTCAGTATAGGAATTAAATTATGTTTGACGCAAAGGGATTCGGCGCCTGGTTGTAAGCCTGCGAAATTATAAATATCCGCTTTTTCATAGCGATGCGCATTCAGAATCTCGCGAAGTCGAATCCCTTCGGAAACCAGCGCCACAAAAAAACAATCAACACCGATACCGGCAAGCGCCAGAGCGACCTCTTTCAGCCCAAGTCCGTAGGCGTCGGCCTTGACAACAGCGGCCACCTTTGCCGGTGAGGCTTTGTTCTTTAATAAATTATAGTTTGAGAGAAGAGCGCTCAGATCAATACGTAATTGTGCGTTCAGCCCTTTTGTAGCGGATATAGCCTCATTGCCTTCGATCACTGATGCTTTCGCTCCTCTATCGAGAACACAGGGTCTTTCACTTTGATTGTAGGGTGGGGCGCCCCCCTTAGGTCAAGGGCTCAGGGGAAGGCAAGGGGTACAGCGCGCCGTGTCCGTTAGGACTCGTTATCGGGATATTCATGATGGGCCAGATTGCCAAAACGGGTGATATTTGCTTCAAAGGACAATTCAATTGTTCCTGTTGGACCATGGCGTTGTTTGCCGATGATCACATCCGCCTTACCGTGCGACAGCTCCATTCGTTGCTGCCACTCGATCATCTTATCGAGATCGGTTTCGGACGGCTTGGTGCGCTCAACATAATATTCTTCGCGATAAACGAACATCACCACATCGGCATCTTGCTCAATGGAACCGGATTCACGCAAGTCAGCCAGTTGAGGCCGCTTGTCATCGCGATCTTCCACTTTACGTGAGAGTTGGGACAAGGCCAGCACCGGAACATTAAGGTCTTTTGCCAGCGCTTTCAGCCCTTGCGTAATCTCAGTTACTTCCTGCACGCGTCCATCGTTACGCCGCCCAGATGCAGAAACGAGTTGCAGATAATCAACGATGATAAGATCCAGGCCTTGCTGCCTTTGCAAACGCCTGGCGCGTGCGGCCAAAGCCGCGATTGAAAGTCCGCCAGTATCGTCAATATAAAGAGGGACATTTTCTATCTGGCGGGCGGCTTCCGCAAAGGTACGAAACTCATCGTCCGTGATATCGCCTTTGCGTAATTTACTGGAAGGGATGCCAGACTGTTCGGCGAGGAGCCGTGTGGCCAATTGTTCAGCCGACATTTCGAGTGAATAAAATGCGACAATGCCGCCGTCAAGAGCTTTGCGCGAACCATCAGCACTCTTGCCTTCCCGATATCTGCGCGACACATTAAAAGCTATATTGGTGGCCAGAGCCGTTTTGCCCATGGAAGGGCGTCCAGCCAAGATCACCAGGTCAGATTTGTGTAAACCTCCCAATTGGCGATCCATATCGATCAGGCCGGTGGAAATGCCGGAGAGGCCTTCACTTTGAAAAGCCCTGTTGATTGTTTCGATCGAGTTTTCTACTGCTTTGCCAAAGCTTTGAAAGCCTCCTTCATAGCGCCCGCTTTCAGCTAGCTCATAAAGATTATGCTCGGCCTTTTCGATCTGTTGCCCTGGCGTTTCTTCCACTTCCAAATTAGCAGCTGTTACGGCCATTTCTTCGCCAACCCGCATCAGGCCGCGCCGCTGATAAAGCTCGAACACCGCACGGGCGTATTCAGGCGCATTCATCAATGTGGGGGCGGCGCCCGCCAGGCGCGCCAAATAAGCGGCGCCGCCCACTTCGCTCATAGCGGCGTCGTCTTCGAAATAAGATTTTAGTGTTATGGGAGAGGCAAGCTGACCTCTTCTAATCAACTCGGATAAAGAGTGAAAAATTCGCTGATGTAATGGATCAAAAAAATGATGGGCGTTGAGAGTATCCGAAATCCGATAGAAGGCTTCGTTATTGATTAAGATTGCGCCTAGAAGAGCTTGTTCCGCCTCAATATTATTGGGCGCTATTTTGAAATCGTCAGGCTGGCCTTCTAAATGGTAGGCGCCCATAACAGGATGCGACAACCCGATGCCGCCCTGATCATGCGATCTTTCGGGTGCGCCCAGTGGCGAAACTTTATCTGCATGCTCTGGCAGAGGGGGGGTGGGATCTTCAGTATCCATAGCCCATCTTAAGCCATG
>JAJFIM010000460.1 GCA_021774995.1 Alphaproteobacteria bacterium
CCTTTACCGCAAAGGACAATGTCTTTGAGCAATGACATTTCGTCGGGACCGAAGGTGAGGGGGCGTTGCGCGCCCATTTTAACCCCGGTCCATCCGTTATTGTTGTGGCTGGCCGTGACCATGGCGACGCAGGGGACATCAAGGGCGAATTGCGCAAAATACGCGGTCGGCGAGAGCGCCAGCCCGATATCGTGAACTTCGCATCCCGCAGACATCAGGCCGACAATGAGCGCTTGCTTGATGGACGCGCTGTAAGCGCGGTAATCATGTCCGACGGCAATGGCCGGGTTTACGCCTAACTCGTGAATGACGGTTCCGAGCCCCAGACCTAGGCTTTGCGCGCCCAGTAAATTAAAATCTTCCGGGTAGAGCCAGCGGGCGTCATATTCGCGAAAGCCCGTGGGCTTCACCAATGGCGTGGTCTCGAATTCAAGCGTGTTAGGAACAAGGTCGGGGCGGGGTTTGGGGATCATGAGAATACCTTAACGTGTGAAGTGCTTGAGGTGGGGTGTTGCGGGGCGTCTTAACGGTTCATAATCAAACGATCCCGGTCAACCTGGAAGCTGCTCAGCTTACTGAGAAACGACATGCCGAGAAGCGATTCATCGAGCCCCTCCGAAGCGACCAAAGCGGAGACATTATAAAGAGTGATATTGCCGATTGAGATGTCCGGCAAAGTAACCAACGCCATGAAGGTTTGTCCATTGGCCGTGTTTGCCATCTGATTGAATGTGAGATCATCTATTTTAATGCCGATGCGCTGCGCGTCGAATGGCGACAGGCTGACCAGAGTGGCGCCGGTATCAACCAGAAATTCGACATGGGCGCCGTTCACCATGGCGGAGGCGCGAAAATGACCGTCCCGCCCCGCGCGCAGGCTCACGCGGCCCGGCGCCTGGTTGATCGCCATGGAGGGGATAACCTCGCCGCGCACCCGGTCCGCGAGGCCGGAAAATTCTTGGCGATAGCTGTAAGCAACCAGGACGGCGCTAAAGATACCGGCCCAGGCGAGCGCTTGTTTTAAGGCCAGCCCGGTATGCGTGCGCCACCCCAGAACCACGGAGCTTCCCACAAGGGCGAGCAGGCCGATCCCATAGACGAGCCGGATCTGGCTGTCTTGCGAATCCAACGCGCTAGGGAAGACGCGGCTGAGATAGACCAGAAAAACCACAAGGCCCAGAATGGCAAGGGCGGTGTAAGTCCATGAATTGCGGCCCATGAAGCCTCCGGTAAAAAACGCTTATATCAGAGAGGAGTTTAACGGGTTTCCAATTGATAAAGCGTGTAAAACGGCTGCTTTCTTGATTATTTGGCAAGAAGAGCCGTTGCGATGAGCAAAAAGACTACTTCTGAAACCTGCTGTATGGCCCCCAGACGGTCAGCCGGGCGGACATTATTCGGGTTCATAACTTTGATCGCCGCGCTGGAGGCCAGAACGGCGCCCAATATTCCCGCAACGGGGATGGTGAAGCCTTGACCAATCACAAAACACAGCACGGCAATGATGACGGCGGCGATAAGGGCCTGGGCGAGCTGCGTCTGGGGGACCTGATAAAGCTCCCCGGTCCTGAGGCCCGCATGGTCGTCGCCCGCGTCCTCGTGGTTGTCGGAGAGAAAAAAAGCCGCGCCGACCATGGCCGCGCGCGAGACGCTTCCCGCTGCGATCAATGCCATGACCACAAGCGGCCCCCCCCACGCCAGTCCGCCAATGTGTGTGAGACAGGCTATTTTGATGAACAAGACCAGCACGACAAAGACCATCCCTTTAACGCCAGATGAGGAAGGGTCGCCGCCCCCTGTGGCTTGGGCGAGGGATTGTTCGTGTATCGCGCCGGTTATTACGGTAAGCGCCAAAACCGCCAGCGCGGCGCTGAGCGGAGGCGCAAGGCCCAGCAAATCACTGAGCAAGAACGCGCCCCCCCCAACGGCGCCGATCAAGGCGCCGACCACCGGGAAGCCCCGCATGGATTGGCTGATGGGCCCGCTGGGCGCTTCCTCCTGGGCGGGCGCCAAAGGCAGACGCGTCAAGAAAACATAAGAACGCATGAGGTCCTGCAACCAGCTCGTCCCTTCCGACGCAAGCCAATTGAGCCGGGCGCCGTCTTGTTCACTGTCAGATTGCGGTTCGTCTTCGCGGGGAATGGTCGGATCGGTCATGCCACTGCCTCAACTCATTGCCTGATCGAGATCCGCGATGATGTCGCGCGCCTCTTCCAGGCCAATCGAGAGACGCACCACATCGGACCCGGCCCCGGCGGCCTTTTGTTGATCTTCCGTCAATTGGCGGTGTGTGGTAGACGCCGGATGAATGATCAGGCTGCGGGTGTCGCCGATATTCGCTACGTGACTCAACATTTTGACGTTATTGACGATGCTGACGCCCGCATCATATCCGTCTTTGAGACCGAAGGTGAAAACGGCGCCCGCGCCCTTGGGGCAATATTTCTGCGCCAGTTTATGGTGCGGGTCGTCGGGCAGGCCCGCATAGGAAACCCAGGAGACTTTATCATGCGCGCTCAGCCATTGGGCCACTTTCAATGTGTTGTCGCAATGGCGCTGCATCCGCAGGCCTAAAGTCTCCACGCCGTTTAAGACCAAGAAGGCGTTAAAAGGCGACAGGCACGGCCCCAGGTCGCGCAAACCCAAGACGCGGCACGCAATGGCAAAGGCGATATTGCCAAAAGTCTCATGTATTTTCAGTCCGTGATAGGATTCGCACGGTTCTGATAAAGTCGGATAACGCCCGTCTTTGGACCAGTCGAAGGCGCCGCCGTCCACGATCATTCCGCCCATGGAATTGCCATGCCCGCCGATGAATTTGGTGAGGGAATGCACGACGATATCGGCGCCATGCTCCAGAGGCTTGCATAAATAAGGCGTCGCCAGAGTGTTGTCGACAATGAGAGGAATTCCCGCTTTATGGGCGATGGCGGCGATGGCGGCAATATCGACCACAACCCCGCCCGGATTGGCGATGGATTCTATAAAGATCGCCTTCGTCTTTTCGCTGATGGCGTTTTCTATTGAAGCGATATCGTCTGCGTCGGCCCAGACGACGCGCCAGTCAAACTTATTGAAGGCGTGATTGAATTGATTGATCGAGCCGCCATAGAGTTGGCGCAAAGCGATAAACTCGTCGCCAGGCCCAAGCAGGGTATGAAAAATCAACAGCTGAGCGCCATGGCCGGAAGCCGTGGCAAGCGCCGCCGTGCCCCCTTCAAGCGCGGCAACGCGCTCTTCCAAAACGCCGTTGGTCGGATTTGTGATGCGCGTATAGATATTGCCGAAAGCCTGTAGCCCAAACAAGCTTGCGGCGTGATCGACATCCTCAAACGCGAAAGACGTGGTTTGATAAATAGGGGTGGCGCGGGCGCCTGTCGTGGGGTCAGGCTGAGCGCCTGCGTGGATTGCAAGGGTATCGAAACCGGGAACAGTGTCCTCGCTCATGAGATCAATCCTTTTCAGAGGCGGTTTGGTGTAAAACCAGATTTGAAAAGGGACTGTATACCAATATGAAGCCGTTGATCCAGTGCCGGATCCGGGCGCGTTCCGCCGAGACCTGATGAGGAGCGTAGGGGCTTTACCCTGGGGCTACTTTAGGCGACATCCTCGTGGAGAGGCGCTTGGGGAGAGGGACGGACGCGCGATTCTGGGAACACAATAGAAACGGTCGTCCCCACGCGTTCGGTGCTGGAAATATCAAAACTGGCGCCATGCACGTCGCACAGGCCTTTGACGATCGGCAGGCCAAGACCGCTTCCCTTTTGCATGACGTGCAGATTGTGGTTCACTTGACCAAAAGTCTCCATCACCTTGGGAATATCGGCGGCGGCAATGCCAACGCCCGTATCGGACACCAAAAGATGCAGGGCGCCGGCGCCGTCAAGCTGCGTCTTAATGAAAATTTCGCCGTTTTGAGGCGTGAATTTTATGGCGTTGGAAAGAAGATTGAACATAATTTGCCGCAAGGCCCGTTCATCTGCCCACAGGGGAGGCAAGTGCGGGTCATTGTCGATGTGCGGAGTGATGCTCTTATTTTCAGCCATCACGCGCAGCGTGCGGAAACAATCCGCAACAACGTTCCTGATATCGACTTTTTCTTCTTCAAGTTGGAAACGACCCGCCTCAATGCGCGAGAGGTCAAGGATGTCATTGATGAGACGCAAGAGATGTTGTCCGCTTTCCTGGATGTTTCCGGCATACTCGGCATGCCTTTGCGCCGTGCTTTCATCAAGATCGGTGTTGGCCAGTATTTCCGAAAAGCCAAGAATGGCGTTCAGAGGCGTTCGGATTTCATGGCTCATTTTAGCGAGAAAAGAGGATTTGGCGTGATTGGCGTTCTCCGCCATGCAGCGCGCGTCGTTTGATTCCTTGTTTGCCGTTTCCAGTTTCGAAACCAAAAGTTTGTTTGTGTTGTAAAGTGAAAAGAGCAGGCTGGACGTCTCAGAACTTTTCATCCCCAGTTTGGCAAAGTAAAGAATATAGAAAGTCATCAATACGGCGAGACTGCCGTATGTGACGCCGCCTTCCTGGAGAGATGGAACAACAAGGGCGATGCCAACGGGAATAATGTTAGCGATGGAAATTGCGTGATGCGTTGTACTTTGCGCCGTAATGGCGCCGGCGGTAAAGACAAGAGCCGTCATGATAACGATATGATTTTCGACGATGCCCGGAATCCAGAATAAATAAGCTATGGATGAAAATGAACTAGAATATAAAATTCGGGTTCCGGCAATCCAGAAAAACCATTGCTTTACCTTTTTCGGGGAAGGGACAGAAGTTGATGAAAGAAACCGGCGGCACACATAAGAATGGAAGGATGAAAGCCCAACGATGATAGCGACATAGGCCGCCACTTTGCCCAGAGAAAACCATTGGGTCAGTGCGGCCCCCACAATAACGGGAAGCCAAAGTGCGATGATGTCGATGCTGCTTCGATTTCGTGCATAGGCGCGAAGCTGGGAAAGCTCCATCTCATGCCGCGGAACGTCAACAGAGGAGCCTGAAGGCGGGCTTAGGTGGTTTGTATTTCCTTCGCTCCCCATTTGTGATCCTTTGCGCCCATACTCTGCGCATACGTGATTGCTTGCTGTATTCCCTCAGAGCAATACTCTCCCGAACACATTAATATTTGGTCGCGGATTTACGTAAAAATTGAGTTATCCAAGGTCGGATTTAGGTTGGCGTAATTCTTAAAACACTTGATTTAATAACGCCGATAGGTCGATCCGAATCGTCAACGACGACAATCTGCGGAAGCTGACTTCCGATTTTACTTAGGATGCTGTTAAGGTTTTCGTTCTCATGCACGCGCAGCGTATTTTCAGCCGGGTAAATGGCCGGGAGTGGCGTTTCCATAAGTTCTTTCGCAACGACATGTCCGGGCCATTGTGCATTTTGCACAAATTGCATTGTGTAATTATTGCGCGGATTGGATACGATCTCGCGCGGCGTTCCGTCAGTAACAATCTCTCCCTCGTTCAAAATCGCAATGCGCTGACCAATTTTTAAGGCTTCGTTAAAATCATGGGTGATGAAGATGATTGTGATGGAAAGGTCTGCGGCCAGTGACAGAAGAAGGTCCTGCATCTCGCTGCGCGTCAGTGGGTCAAGGGCGCTGAATGGTTCGTCCATCAAGAGAATTTGAGGCGATATCGCCAGCGCGCGGGCAAGGCCGACGCGTTGGCGCATGCCGCCGGACAGTTCATGCGGGCGGGCGGAATCGTATCCCGCCAGCCCCACGGCGTTGATCCATTTGTCGGATTGCTCTGCGATGACGTTTTCATCTTTGTCCTGAATGGTCAGGCCGTAGGCGATATTTTCGCGGACGGTTTTATGGGGAAAGAGAGCAAAGCTTTGAAAAACCATGGAAACGGTATGGCGCCGCAAATGCCGCAGCGTCTCGGACGCCATGTTCGTGACGTCTTCGCCTTTGACCAGGATTTGGCCGCGCGTGGGGTCGATCAAGCGATTAATCAGACGCACCAGGGTTGATTTTCCAGACCCGGACAAGCCCATGATGGCGCAGCGTTCGGCCTCTGCAATGTTAAGGTTAATATTGCGCAGGGCGAGCGCGCAGCCGGTTGCGCTTAAAATTTCTGATTTGGAAAGCCCGCTTTCCACTTCTTTGAGCGCCGCTTCCAGTGAGGCGCCCTTGTGAGAGTCAGGCGTGAAAATCTTGGTGATATTTTTGAGCGTGATGGCGGTCATGGATTCAAGCGTTCTTATTTTCTGGCGCGCCGCGGCGGCTCATGCTCTGGGTCAGGCGATCCAGCACCACGGCCAAAGCCACCACGGCAAGCCCCCCCACCATGGCGCGGCCGACATTGAGTTGGTTGATGCCGAGCAGAACCTCTTCGCCAAGTCCCCGCGCGCCGATCATCGATGCGACCACGATCATGGAGAGCGCCATCATCGTGGTCTGGTTGACGCCCGCCATGATATTGGGCAAAGCGAGAGGCAGCT
>JAJFIM010000047.1 GCA_021774995.1 Alphaproteobacteria bacterium
ACTGGGAAAAGACGCGCCATGGCCTCGTCAAAGACCCGGTCCCTTACCGCGCCACCGCGCGCCAGCCCACCAGGCTGGGCCAGCCATATCCAATCTCCCGCACATTCCGTCCCCAAAAGCATGAGGAGCGTTCGGCAACAATGCGCCCGCCGATCGCGGAATAAAAATGCCGGTAGGGATTGTCGCTGAGCGCCCAGATGATCGCCGATTCAACGCCCTGCCCGATAAGACTGTCAAACAGGCAGGACAACAGCGTGCTCCCCAAACCGCGCCCCAAATGATTGGGATGCACATAGAGCGTATAGACTTCCGCCACATAGCCCATTTTGGGGTCGCGCGACGGGCCGCACTCGCCAAAGGCGACCACGCCAACATGTTCGTCAACTGCAACAAAAGTATCCCGGAATTTGCGCCCCTTGCGGCCCGGCGCGATCAGTTTGCGCAGCCAGCGCTCAGCCTGACGCTCTTTTGACAGCCCGGCCAGCCTGTTGGTGGACAAAACGCCAGCATAGGTTTCACGCCAGGCGTCAACATAAACATGACCTATGCCCATCGAGTCTTCAGCAATCGCCCGGCGTATGCGGACTACCATCTCACCTCTGGCCTCCCCAAAATGAAGGGCGTTAAGCGCATCGTGCGAATCTCTCGTCCCGCGCCTTTAGTATAGCCCCAAAGTCTCCATCGTGGCGGGGCCCGCCACGCCATCCACGTTAAGCTGCTCCGCCGCTTGCAGGTTCTCAACTGCAGCCTGAACGTCAGCTGAATAGATGCCGTCAATCGGCCCTTGATAATAGCCTGTGTCCTGCAGCGCCTTTTGCAAAGATTCCACTTCGAACCCCTTATCGCCAATTTGCAGCAAATAGAGGCTTCGCTTGCCTTTTTGGGCGTTAAAGAGACGTTGTTTGGTGCTCTTCAAATAGGCGCTTTGCTGGGCGGCGTCTTCAGCCTCCTCCATCTGCTGGCGCTCGATGCGCAAGGCTTCAATTTTGTTCGCCAGACGCGGATCGGCCAGCAAAGCGTTCTGCTCTTCCACATCCTTTTGCAGAGCATCCATCAGCTTGTCGGCTTCCGCGCGCGCGCCCTGTTCGTATTTTTTGATCGCCTCTTCATGGCGCTTTTCCGCCTCGAACAAATTGGCCTCGACAACAACTTCATGATTGACCGCCTGCGCCGCCGCCGCCTCGTCAATAGTGACCGTCACGTCGATCTGGCTGTTAAAGACAGCCCGTTTGCCCGTACCGATGTCCTGGTAACTGAACGCCAGACTCCCCAAGGAGACAGTCCCTGAATCGGGTTGGAACAGATCTGCTTCCGGCTGGATGCGCAACATGATGGTGCGCTCCTCGCCGGCGTAAAAACTCTCCATGTCAAAATGCGTCGATTGAGGGTCTCCCGCGTCGCCAAAACTGATGATTTCCACGGATTTAACGCCGGCGCCGGGCTCAAATTCAAAGCGCGCATCCTTGGCGACTGTTGAAAAGAGCATGTTTAACTCACGCTCAAAAATACGCACCATCTGCTCCGGGTTCTCGATGTAATAGTAATTGCCGCCGCCATTTTCCGCGATGGCCTGCATCAGATCCTCATCATAATCACGGCCCAAGCCCAAAGTTGAAATACGCACGCCGTCCTTTTTGGCGCCCCGCACCAAGCGCCGGATTTCGGCCGGGTCGGTCACGCCTTCATTGGCCAGGCCATCCGACAGCAACATGACCCGGTGTATAGCGTTATCGCCGTTCATCTGCGTTTTACGCGCCGCGACTTCGCCCGCGCCGCGCATCATGCCGCCCACCAGATTGGTCGTGTTACGGGGCTCCAGGCCGTTGATCAACTGTTTGACGGCAAAGGCCGATTCCACCGCCTGGGACGGCCACAGCAAGGTGATCTCATCATCATATTCAACCACTGACAGGAAATCGCGCGCCGTCAGCCGGTCCACCGCCATGCCGGAAGCTTTTTTGAGATATTCCATTTTTCCCTTGTCCGCCATGGAGCCGGAGCGATCGAGCACCAAAGACAGATTGACAGGCGGGCGCGCCGCTTGTTTGGCGGGGTCAAGGTTTTCAGCGCGAAACCGAATAAGCACAAAAAGCGGCGCGTCATCCCCGGCAACGACCAGGGGGCGGTCCACTTCAATGAGGGGCGTGACGGGCAACGTCTTCTCTTGCGCCGTTTTGGCCGCAAAACTCCATGACGATCCGCTGAACACGAGAAGCAGGAGTGCGGCGATTTTTAAACTCCAGGACATAACTGCTTTTGTTGATTGTGATTTTGCGAAGTGGGTCATGAGTGCTTCCCCTTTATCGGGCTTCGTTTAAAAATGACGACGCGTAAGACTTGTATAATCTAAAAGGGAAATGAGGCGGCTTCATGCGAGAAATAAGGCGGATTCAAGAAAGATGGCGGGCGCGGGGCGGCGCGCATGATACGCACACAAATGAACGCTAAAAAGTGATGGGTCAAATCGCTGCAAACGACAATGCTTCGCGGGATGCTCCCTTGAACGAAGCTCGGTGATTTCCAATATATATAATGGCGTTGGCGCGCATTTTGTTGCAGTGCGAAAGAGACTTTGACGCATCTTTCGCCACAACAAAAATTGCCGGGCGGAGGTGTTTTACAAACCCGCCGCCCCATTGTCGCCAAACTTAAAGTACAGGCTCGACTTTCCAACGTCAGACAAAGGAAACGCAAAAAAGAAAGAGGGTTAATAAGTTTTTATGGTTTGGGGATAACAATGCAATGACGAGCTAATCAAACGTTCTGACGTCACACATCGGAAAATGAGGCCGTAACCATGGATGTCTTCGACGCATTTACGAGAACTTACAGCCGCGAAAAACACGAAACCATGAGTCTAAGGGATTACCTTCTGGCGTGCCGGGACGACCCTTTGAAATATGCGACAGCGGCTGAACGCATGATCGCCGCCATAGGCGAACCTGAATATTACGACACCAGCAAAGACCCGCGCCTTTCCCGCGTCTTTTTTAACCGCACCATAAAACGCTATTCCTCCTTCAAGAATTTTTACGGGATGGAAGACACCATTGAGCGCATCGTCGGGTATTACAAACACGCCGCGCAGGGGCTCGAAGAGAAAAGGCAAATTCTTTATCTTCTCGGCCCGGTCGGCGGCGGCAAATCCTCGCTCGCCGAATGCTTGAAAGACCTGATGGAAGTCAACCCGATTTACGTTCTGAAAGCGGGCGATCAGCTGAGTCCGGTTTTTGAATCGCCCCTCGGCCTTTTTCAAACGGATGAAATGGCGGCCCTGCTTGAAGACAAATACGGCATTGAGCAGCGCCGTCTTACCGGCATCATGTCGCCTTGGGCTTTTAAACGCCTTGATGAATTTGACGGCGACATTTCCAAATTCGAAGTCGTGCGCCTCTACCCTTCCAAGCTGCGTCAGATCGCCATCTGCAAAACAGAACCCGGCGATGAAAACAATCAGGATATCTCCGCGCTGGTCGGCAAGGTCGACATCCGCAAACTCGAACATTTCAGCCAGGACGACACCGACGTTTATTCTTATTCTGGGGGCTTGTGCCTCGCCAATCAGGGATTGATGGAATTCGTCGAAATGTTCAAGGCGCCGATCAAGGTCTTGCACCCCCTGCTCACCGCGACGCAAGAAAGCAATTATGTCGGCACCGAAGCCTTAGGCCCGATTCCCTTTCAAGGCCTGGTGCTCGCCCATTCCAATGAGGCGGAGTGGAAAAACTTCAAGAACAACAAAAACAACGAAGCTTTCCTTGACCGCATCTCCGTGGTCAAAGTGCCTTATTGCCTGCGGGTAAGTGAAGAAGCCCAGATTTACAACAAGCTTTTGACAAGCAGCGAATTGGGCGGCGCCCCTTGCGCCCCGGAAACACTGGACATTCTTGCCAAATTCTCCGTGATGACGCGGCTAAAAGAGCACGAAAACTCAAATCTCTATTCCAAAATGCGCGTCTATGACGGCGACAAACTCAAAGACACGGACCCCAAGGCCAAAACCGTGCAGGAATACCGCGAAGCAGGCGGCGTGGATGAGGGCATGAACGGCATCAGCACGCGCTTTGCCTTTAAGGTTCTCTCCGAGACATTTAATTATGACACGGAGGAAATATCGGCTGATCCCGTGCATTTAATGTATATTCTGGAACAAGCCCTGCGGCGGGAACAGTTCCCCAATGATTTGGAAAAACGCTATCTCGATTTCATTAAATCGGACCTGGCGCCCCGCTATGCCGAGTTTATCGGCAAGGAGATTCAGAAAGCCTATCTGGAATCCTATTCCGACTACGGACAAAATCTCTTTGACCGCTACATCGCCTATGCGGACGCCTGGATTGAAGATCAGGATTACAAAGACCCCGACACCGGCCAATTACTGGACCGGCAGGCCATCGATGTCGAACTTTCAAAAATCGAAAAACCGGCCGGAATTGCAAATCCCAAAGACTTCCGCAATGAGGTTGTTAAATTCTCCTTGCGCGCCCGGGCGGCCAATAGCGGCAAAAACCCGGCCTGGACGTCTTACGAAAAACTGCGCAATGTGATCGAGAAACGCATGTTCAGCCAAGTGGAGGACCTGCTGCCCGTTATCAGTTTTGAGTCCAAAAAAGACAGCGATTCCGAATCAAAACACCAGGATTTTGTCGAACGCATGCTTTCGCGCAATTACACCAACCGGCAGGTCCGCCGGCTTGTTGAGTGGTACATGCGCGTAAACAAAGCTGGTTAGAGCGTATTTTGAACCAGCAACGCGCCGACGAGATCCAACAATGGTCACGCTATGACGCATTTCATTGACCGCCGACTCAATCCCAAAGGCAAAAGCCTGGGCAACAGGCAAAGATTCATTCGCCGCGCCCGCAATCAGATCAAGGAAGCCGTTCAAAAATCCCTTAAAAATCGCAGCGTCTCGGATTTCGAGAGCGGTCAGAAAATATCAATTCCCGGCAAGAACACGGCTGAGCCCCGCTTCCGTTATGACGCGAAGGGCGGCAGCCGGGATTACATTCACCCCGGCAACAAGGACTTCGTGGAAGGCGACGAGATTAAAAAGCCCCCGCCGGGCAAAAGAGGAACGGGAAAACAAGCCAGCGATTCCGGCGAAGGCGAGGACAGCTTCCAATTCACCCTGACCCAGGAAGAAATTCTCGATCTTTTTTTCGAAGACCTCGAATTACCCAATCTGGTTAAGACCTCTCTCAGTAAAATCAAGAAATTGAAGTACCGCCGGGCGGGATTCACCACGGTCGGCACGCCCAATAATATCAATCTGCTGCGCACCATGAGCAAATCCTATGGCCGTAGGTTGGCGTTGGGGCGGCCTAAATCTTCGAGCATCGCTGCTCTCCAACAGAACCTGTTCGCCCTGGAGGCCAAAGACAACCTCACGGAAGAAGAGCACAAGCGCAAAAGGTTTCTTCTTGACGAATTGCAAACGCTCGAAGCCAAATCGCGCAAAATACCCTATATCGACCCCATCGACGTGCGCTACAACGCCTATGCGCCAAACCCGGTCGAATCCAGTCAGGCGGTGATGTTTTGTCTCATGGACGTCTCAGGCTCCATGGGCGAGCGCGAGAAAGACCTCGCCAAGAGGTTTTACATTCTTCTCCATCTTTTCCTGCGCCGTCGCTACGAAACTGTCGATATCGTCTTTATACGCCATACCCATGAAGCGGAAGAAGTTGACGAACAAACATTTTTTTACAGCCGCCAAAGCGGGGGAACCATTGTCAGCACCGCCCTGGAAGAGATGCTAACCATCACGCATGACCGCTACGCCAGCGAAGATTGGAATATTTATGTGGCGCAGGCTTCAGATGGTTATACGCAATCTGGAGACGCCCAGTTTTGCGTTGAATTGCTCACGGAAAAAATAATGCCCCTGTGCCAGTATTTCGCTTACATAGAAATTCTTGACGAGCGGGAGATGGAGGTGTTTGCCGACAAGGAAAGCGGCGCTGAATTATGGCGCGCCTACCGCAAAATGCTGACCATAAGCCCCAGCTTCGCCATGACGCGCATCTCAAAACCGGCCGATATCTATCCGGTTTTCCGGGAACTGTTCGCGAAACAATCCAACTTTGAAAAAAGCACGATAGGATAACGCTCCATGGCATTGCTTTTCGACGGCGCGGACTGGGATTTCGAGATGCTGCAAAAAGTGCAGGACGAGATCGCGGAAATTGCCCTAAAAGATCTGGGTCTAGATATTTATCCTAATCAGATCGAGGTTATTTCCTCTGAACAGATGCTTGACGCCTATTCGTCTCACGGCATGCCGCTGATGTATCAACACTGGTC
>JAJFIM010000461.1 GCA_021774995.1 Alphaproteobacteria bacterium
GCGGCCTTTGACAAGAGTGAAACCCCTTACCGCTCCGTGGTGCGGCCTATGTTGTTGTCGCGCTATCGCCCTTACGATCATTTGGCGCGGGTCAAAGAATGGTTGACGCAAGGTAGTGAACCGGAGGGCGGCGGCACATGAACGCGGCTTACCAGGAAACTCTGCTTCACCAGGCGCGAGCGTCCGACCCGCGCGCCAATGCCTGGGTCGCCGCCAGCGCGGGAACGGGCAAAACGCATGTTCTGACACAGCGTGTAATCCGCCTACTGATTAATAAAACGCCGCCTGAACGCATTTTATGCCTGACATTCACCAAAGCCGCCGCCGCCGAAATGGCAAAGCGCCTGTTCGCGACCTTAGGGACGTGGGCCACATTGCCCGACGGCGAACTGACCGAAAGAATTGAAGACATTACGCGCGCGCCGGTGGCGCAAAGCGATCTCATACCGGTGCGCCGCCTGTTTGCCCAAGCTTTGGAGACGCCCGGCGGTCTTAAAATCCAAACCATTCACGCCTTTTGCGAGCGCTTGCTGAAACGGTTTCCGCTGGAGGCGCGCATTCCGCCTTTTTTTGAAGTTCTGGATGAACGCAGCGCGCAAGACCTTTTAAACCAAGCAAAAACCGAGCTTCTGTTTGCCGCCGGGCAAGATCCGGAAAGCGCTTTGGGCCGCGCCCTCGCCGGACTCATCACGCATGTGGATGAAACGGGATTTGACGAGCTGTTGAGCGAAGTGGTGAACAAGCGCCGCGCCATAGCGCAATGGATCGACAGCCACAAGGGGCTGACCCAAGCCCTCACAACATTGGCGAGGGATTTGGGCGTGCGCGAGGGCGAAACCGAAGAGCATTTTTTGAAAGCCGCCTGCGCCGAACCTTCTTTTCCGCGCGGCGCCATGGCCCGGGCCGCGCAAGCACTCAGCCAGGGATCAAAAAAGGACAAGAAACAAGCTGCGATCATCACTTGTTTTTTAACGGCGGATGATCCCGTAACCGCTTTTAATGCATATGCGCGTGCGTTCCTCACCATAGATGGCGGCCCCCGCGTTGATGTGGTTACCAAACCCACGCAAAACAACCACCCCGATCTGGAAGGCGTCATGCGGGCGGAACAGCAGCGCATATTGGACGTGGAAAAACGGCGCAAGGCGATCGCCGTGTTCCAAGCCACCCAAAACATGTTGATTCTGTCGGAATATTTGCTGAAAATTTTTGCCCTGAAAAAACGCCTGATGGGCGGTCTTGATTACGACGATTTGATTCTGGCGAGCCGCGATCTCCTGACGCGCGCGCGCGCCGCCGCCTGGGTGCTGTACAAACTTGACGGCGGCATTGACCATATCCTGGTCGATGAAGCGCAAGACACCAGCCCGGAGCAATGGCGGGTGATCGAAGCATTGGCGCAGGAGTTTTTTGCCGGCAGTGGCGCGCATGACGCAAAGGCGCCCGCCAACCCGCGCACTATTTTTGCAGTCGGCGACGAAAAACAATCGATATATTCCTTTCAGGGCGCGGACCCGGATATGTTTCACGAAATGATGATCCGTTTTTCTGAGCGCGTGCGGGACGCGGGGGGCGTATGGTCGCCGGTGGATCTTACTTTGTCTTTCAGATCCACGCGGGAAGTGTTGCAGGCCGTTGATTCCATCTTTGAGCCCGGCGCCGTTGCGCAAAGCCTGACCGCGTCGGGACAGATCGTGCGCCACCAGCCCAGGCGTCTGGGCGCCGCCGGGTTGGTGGAGCTTTGGCCGGTGATTGAAGCTGAAAAGCCGGAGAAAACTTCTGCATGGGACGCCCCCTTTGACCAAAGGCGCGAGAGCCATCCTAAAGTCCTTCTGGCCGAACGGATCGCCGCGCTCATCCAGTCGTGGATTAAAAACAAAACCCTGCTTGAAAGCCAGGGGCGGCCCATAAAGGGGGGCGACATTCTGATTCTTCTGCGCCGCCGCAGCGCCATGATGGAAGAAATGGTGCGCGCTTTAAAGCGGCGCGGGCTTCCCGTTGCGGGCGCCGACCGCATTGTACTTACCGATCAATTGGCGGTGATGGATTTGATGGCGCTGGGCGCGTTCGCCCTGTTGCCGGGGGACGATTTGACGTTGGCGGCGGTTCTCAAAAGTCCGCTGATCGGCTTTTCTGAAGACGCCCTCTTCTCCCTGGCCTATGACCGCAAAACTTCTCTCTGGCGCGCCTTGGGCGCGCGCAGCGCAGCGGAACCGGCGGGCGTTTACGCCGCCGCGCATAAAAATTTAAACCATATTCTGAGTCAAGCCGATTGGGCGCCTCCACTTGAGTTTTTCCAAAGAATTTTATCTCAAACATGGATGGGCGGCGACAAGACGGGACGGCGCCTTTTGCTTGAACGGTTGGGAAGGGACGCCGAAGACCCACTCGACGAGTTTTTAAGCCTCGCATTGGGGTTTGAAAAACAAGAGCGCCCCAGCCTGCAAAACTTTCTGCACTGGATGGAGCAAGGCGGCGCCGTTCTCAAAAGAGAACACGATCTTGGAAAAGACGAAGTGCGGGTTATGACCGTACACGGATCAAAGGGACTGGAGGGCAATATCGTTTTCCTGCCCGATACTTGCGCCAGTCCCGACGGCACACTCGATCCAAAAATACTTGAATTGCCGGGGGGCGGCTTTACCTATCCCAAAACCAAAAAAAATGACGACGGCGTTTCGCGCACAGCGCGGGAGGCGCAAGCCGAAAAACGCGACGCCGAATATCACCGCCTGCTCTATGTCGCCGCCACCAGAGCCCGGGACAGGCTTTATATCGCCGGTTTTGGCGGCAACAAGTCCCGCCCCGAAGGGTGCTGGTATGACTTGGCCGCCGCAGCGATTAAACCACTGGCGGCGCCCGTCTCCCTGCCTTTCGGGGAAACCGGCTGGCGTATTGCAGGCGTCCAAGACCCCGGCCAGATCGAAGATGAAAAAGACCAGAGCGCCGCGCCCGCGCCAGCACAGCCTTTGCCGCCATGGGTTTCCCGGCCCGCAAGCCCGGAGGCCGCCCTCAGCCGCCCCCTCAGCCCGTCCGCCCTGGGGCGCGCCGGCGAGCGCCAAGAAGCCCCGGCGCTCTCGCCGCTGAGCCAGGACGACCCCCGGCGTTTTGCCCGCGGGCGGCTGATTCATAAACTCCTTGAAATTCTGCCCGGCCTCCCCCCGCCCCGGCGCGCCGGGGCCGCGCCCCGGGTTTTGTCGCGAAAAGCGCCTGACTTTACGCGCGAAGAACAAGACGTCATGGCGCGCGAGACGGACGCCATTTTATCCGACAAAGAGTTTGCCCCGATTTTTGGACCGGGCAGCCTGGCCGAAATACGCATCGCCGGAACAGCCAAAAATCCGCCCCTTGGACTGGCGCATGTCTCGGGCCAGATCGACCGGTTATTGATCAATGACGATAAAATCCTCGTGATTGATTATAAGACCAATCGCCCGCCGCCCCGCGATCCCAACAAGGTAAGCCCGCTTTATCTGCGCCAAATGGCCGTCTACCAGACACTGCTGGCCGAAGCTTATCCGGGCCGCCAGATCTCCTGCGCGCTGCTGTGGACCGACGGGCCCTTTATGATGAAACTGCCCAACCCCCTGCTGGAAAAGGCTCTGTCGGATCTGGAAACGGCGCCCAGCCGATAAGCCTCGCCAAGACAAGGCCTTGACGCCGCCCGGCGCCGTTCCTAGATTGCATATTCAAGAGCGCTCAGCGCACTCTTCCCCAGACGACGATAGCACCTGCAAAGCGAAAGGCGAAAAATCCTTATGTCTACAGTTAAAGTCAGCGATGATTCCTTTGAAACGGACGTCCTTAAATCAGCGGAGCCGGTGGTGGTGGATTTTTGGGCCGAGTGGTGCAATCCGTGCAAGCAGATCGGCCCGCATTTGGAAGAAATCGCTACGGAAATGGCCGGCAAGGTTAAAATCACCAAGGTCAACATCGATGACAACCCGCAAATCCCCTCCAAATACGGCGTGCGGGGCATACCGACCTTGATGCTGTTTCAGGACGGACAAGTAAAATCCACCAAAGTCGGTTCCCTGCCCAAAGGCAAAATCGTCGAGTGGATCGAACAAGCCATCGACTGAAGAGCGAGACTTATCTAGCCTGGATATTCCGCAAATCCGGCAAGCGCCCGCGCGATGTTCAGCGAGATGGAATTGACAATCTCGCCGCTGTCCTTATCGAGCTTGATCGCCTTGCCTTCCAAAAAGTTGATGACAAACAACGCGCTGCGGTCATGGGATTCGCCAATGCTGGCCCAGCCGCGTCCCTCCAATGGATAGGTCCGGACCACGGCGCCCGCCTCATCGATGAGCTCAATCTTTGCCCCGCGCGTGACGCTGAGCAATCCGTCGGCCATATAATCAAGACAAAACACAAATTCGCGCGCCTCGGCGGGCAATGTATAGAGATCCGGCATCTGGCGGTGAGTCGCAATGTCGTAGCGCATGATGCGCTTGCTGGTTTCGGTTGTGTATGTGATGTATTTTTCGCTCGCGTGCAGCGCCATGCTCGTCACGCCTAAAAACCCGGCAAAACTGGTTGATGTTTC
>JAJFIM010000462.1 GCA_021774995.1 Alphaproteobacteria bacterium
CAGCGCGCCTGCGGCGGCGGCGCACCAGGTCGCGGTTAAAAAGAAGGGTCTCAAGGGTCATTGACGTTTTTACCGTCTTCTTGTGCGCGATTCAATCAAACTGAGAATAGTGAATAAGCTTCGGGAAGGGCTGAGAATCACGTTAAAGTCCACTTTAGGTCTGACGGGAGGCGCGATCAGCGGCGGAAAAATTTTGGGAAAATCTGTATCGGGACGCATGGATCAAATGACGCGCGCGTTAGGCGGCGGCGCAGCGGCGTTGTCCCGCCTTGCGCTTGACGCCGCTCTGCCCGCGCGGTGTCTGGTGTCCGATGAGTTGGTGGGCCAATCGGGGCAGATTGCGCCAGCGGCCTGGGGGCGGATTCAATTCATCGAAAAACCGATTTGCGAGAGCTGCGGCGCGCCACTTCCCTTCGATGTGGGCGCGGGCGCTATCTGCGGAGGGTGCGCCGCGCACACGCCCGTCTACGATCATGCGCGGGCCGTTTTCGTCTATGACGACGCCAGCCGCGCTATGATCCTGAACTACAAACATGGGGGCCGCATGGATGGGGTTGCCGCTTACGCCAGATGGATGGCGCGGGCGGGCGCGGATATATTGGGCGAGAGTCACTTTATCGCGCCGGTGCCGCTACATTACACCCGGCTTGTGCGCCGCCGGTTTAATCAGTCGGCGATTTTGGCCCAGCGCATCGGGTGCTTGGCGCGCCTGCCGGTGGCGGTGGATTTGCTCAAACGCGACCGGCGCACGCCCAGTCAATATGGCAAAAATTGGCGCGAGCGGCATCGAAACGTGGCGGGCGTGTTTTCCGTCCGTCCGCGCTGGCGGGCGCGGGTTCAGGGCGCGGGCGTTGTGCTGGTGGATGACGTTCTGACCACGGGGGCGACGGTTGAGGCCTGCGCCAAGGCGCTCAAAAGCGCCGGAGCGCGCGCGGTTTTTGTGTTGACGCTGGCGCGGGTGGTGGCGCCTGGCGCAAGAGCCTGATACAAGATCTCAAAAGGAGCGCCTATGGCTGAGATCGTGATTTACACCCGTATGTTTTGTGGTTTCTGCGTGGCGGCTAAGCGCTTGTTGAAGAAAAAAGGCATGGCTTTTGAGGAGATTGACGCCACCATGAAAGCAAATTTGCGGGCGGAGATGGTGGAGCGCTCCGGCGGGGGGCGGACCTTTCCGCAAGTTCTGATCAACGGACGCGGTATTGGCGGGTGTACAGAGCTGTACGCCCTTGAAGAATCGGGTGAGCTCGACCGACTGATCACGCAAGAATGCGAAGAGTGAGGGGCGGGCCCATGGCGTCGAAAGTGTTTACGGCGGCGTGCGTTCAATTGCGCGCCGGTCAGGATGTGGCGCGGAATGTGGAAGAGGCAAGCCGTCTGATCCGGGAGGCAAAGGGCGCAGGGGCTGATTTTGTCGCCACCCCGGAGACCACGCATCTTATGGAACTGGGCGGCAAGGCTCTGTTCGCGAAGACCGTTGCGCAAGACGAGGATCAGGGCTTGGCGGCGTTCCGCGCGCTGGCGGCGGAATTGAAAGTCTGGCTGCTCATCGGCTCACTTTCCATCAGGATCTCACAGACCAAAGTCGCCAACCGGTCGTTTTTGCTGGCCCCTGACGGCGCTATCGCCGCCGCCTACGACAAGATCCATATGTTTGACGTTGACCTTGCGGACGGCGAATCCTACCGCGAATCTAAAAATTTTGTGGCCGGAACTCAGGCAATTGTTGCTGATCTGCCCTGGGGCGGGTTGGGGCTTACCATCTGTTATGATCTACGGTTTCCGGCGCTTTACCGGGCTCTGGCGCAAGGGGGCGCGCAGATTCTAACCGCGCCGGCGGCGTTTACCCAGCAAACGGGTGAGGCGCATTGGCATATTCTGCTCCGCGCCCGCGCCATTGAGACCGGATGCTTCGTGGTGGCGCCCGCGCAAGGGGGCGTCCACGAAAATGGCCGGAAAACCTACGGCCACAGCCTCATTATTTCGCCCTGGGGAGAGATTCTGGCGGAAGCGGGCGTGGACCCTTGCGTGATCTCGGCCCAGATCGACCTCGAGAGCGTAGGCCGCGCCCGGGCGCGCATTCCCTCGCTCACCCATGACCGGCCTTTCAAGCTTTTCCGCCCTTAAGATTTGCCGATAAAGAGAGTCAAAAGTGGACAGTTGTCCGCTGGCCGGTCCTTGAGGTAAGTTACCTTTTGTTAAGATGTGCTGACGACACTTCTACTTTGGTCCACAGATGACCCATATGGAAGTGTCAATAAGCAGTGGCGAATGTGAGTATCGGTCTATGATTTTGTATCAATTGCTGTGTGATGACGGCCATGAATTTGAGGGCTGGTTCCGGAACAGCGGCGCCTTTGATGACCAGGCGGGCGCCGGTGAAGTCATGTGCCCCCATTGCGGCTCGGGGGAAGTGTCCAAAGCGCTTATGGCGCCTCATATCGGACCTAAGGGCAATGCCAGAAAGGCGCGTTCGGACGGGCCGCGCGAAACCTCGCAGCGCCAGCAAATGGTGCGCATGGCGTCTGAAATTCGCGACCATGTCGAGAAGAATTTTGATTATGTCGGCGATGAATTTGCGTCCGAGGCCCGCCGCATTCACGATGGCGATGCGCAAGAGCGCGGCATTTATGGCGAAGCCAGCGTGGAAGAGACCAAAGCCCTGACTGAGGAGGGGATTGAGGTTGCGCCCCTGCCCGGAATGCCCAAAAACAAAGTTAATTAGAGTTTTTTGCCTGAGGCCGGGCGCACAACATGTAGTTGACCGCGCAATCTTTTGACAGCGCCCAGCGATCAGTCACGGGATTATACTGCGCCCCCGTGGGTGCGCTGACGTCCAGGCCGGCATTGCGGAGCATGGCGCTCATTTCCTCAGGTTTCAGGAACCGCCTGAAATCATGGGTTCCCCGCGGCGCCCAGCGCAGAATGTATTCGGCGCCGACAATCGCGAGCGCAAAGGATTTCAGCGTCCGGTTTAAGGTCGCCGCCACCATGAGGCCGTTGGGGCGCAGAAGGCGGGCGCATGTCGCCAAGAAATGCGGCGGGTCGGCCACGTGCTCCACCACTTCCATGTTCAGGAGAATATCGAATTGCGCTCCGCTTTCAGCCAGTGCTTCCGCCGATATATGGCGATAATCGATCGCCAGGCCCTGTTCGGCGCTGTGCGCCTGGGCGGTTTTGATGTTTTCAGCCGACGCGTCCGCGCCCGTGACGGCGGCGCCGAGCCGGGCCATGGGTTCGCATAAAAGGCCGCCCCCGCAGCCGATATCCAG
>JAJFIM010000463.1 GCA_021774995.1 Alphaproteobacteria bacterium
TTTTATCGCCAAGATTGATTTCTTCAGTCCCATCCGGAATTTGGTTTGGGTTGAGGGCCGTGATTTTGCCGTCTTCCACCAGCACGCGGGCCGGAGAGATCACCCGGCCGGAATCAACATCCAGATAGCCGCGGGCCGTAATCAGCGTCGCCGCCCCGGCGCCGCTCGCCGCCGCCAGCCACGCCATCACAACAAGCACGGCCACAAAGGCATTCCTGTGGTTAGTTTTAAACATCGACAAAAGCCTCACGTAAAAATTCTGCTCCACAACCTCCCCCTTTTCCATTGAGGCGCACCCAATTTTCGCACCACGAGGCTGCCCATTTTTTAGCGGTTTTGAAGTGCGCCTCATACTCAATAATTTATTTTATGAATCCGGTTGCAACTTCTGTAAATCAATATTCTGCCCCCCAAATTGCTTCAGGTCGCAAAATAGAAAATAAGAGAACACTATAACTATTTGAAATTATTGAGAAATGGTGAGCCCGGCAGGAATCGAACCTGCGACCCACTGATTAAAAGTCAGTTGCTCTACCAACTGAGCTACGGGCCCACATCACATCAAACTTCAGAACCTTGGCTGAGGGTTATTGGCGGAGAACTGCCAGTTTCGCGACTCGGAAGGTCTGATCACACACGCCATAACATGGCGGGACTTGATGTAACATTTCTCCGCCTGTCGTCAAGGTGAAATCGTTGCCTTTCACGACTGAAATGCGCCCTTCATTCTTGATTTGCCTCGGGCCGGGGATCCTCCGCCTCACCCAACTCCTGATCCGCTTCGAAGGCCGCCGCGTACGCATCCATGCGTTGTTCGGCAATGGCGGCGCGCATACACGCCATCATCTCTTGATAAAAATGCAGATTATGCCATGTGAGTAACATAGGGCCCAGATACTCCTTGGCTTTAAACAAATGGTGCAGGTAAGCCCGGCTATACTCTGTGGAAGCCGGGCAGGTCGACGCGGCGTCCAGCGGCCGGAGGTCTTCGGCATAGCGCGCATTCGTGAGATTAATCGGGCCATATTTTGTGAAAGCCTGACCATGGCGCCCAGACCGGGTGGGCACAACGCAATCAAACATATCTATGCCCCGCCTGACCGCCCCAACAATATCAAGCGGTTTGCCCACCCCCATGAGATAGCGAGGTTTATCGTTGGGAAGGAGCGGACACGCGATATCCAGTACATCGAACATTTTTGCCTGCCCCTCGCCCACGGCCAGGCCGCCAACGGCATAGCCGTCAAAACCGATCTTGATGAGGGCGCCCACTGAACGGCTGCGCAAATCTTCATAGGTGCTTCCCTGAACGATGCCGAACAGAGCGTGCCCCTCTTGCGCACCGAAAGCTTCACGCGAACGCAGAGCCCAGCGCATCGACAGCTCCATAGAGGTCCGGGCTTGATCATGCGTTGCCGGAAAAGGGGTGCACTCATCAAGCGCCATTTGAATGTCAGAGCCGAGAAGCCCTTGGATTTCGATGCTGCGCTCCGGCGTCAGCATATGTTCCGACCCATCGATATGCGACCGGAATCGCACGCCCTCCTCGGTCATCTTGCGCAATTTGGCAAGCGACATGACCTGAAAACCGCCTGAGTCGGTTAAAATCGGTCGCCGCCAATTCATGAAAGCGTGCAGGCCCCCAAGCCTCGCCACGCGTTCGGCGCCCGGACGCAGCATCAAATGATAGGTATTGCCCAGAAGAATATCGGCGCCCGTTGCCGCGACGTGATCGGGCAACATCGCTTTGACGGCGCCTTGTGTCCCGACCGGCATGAACGCCGGGGTGCGAATAGCCCCGCGCGCAGTTTGAACCAGGCCCGTCCGCGCGGCGCCGTCCACCGCCGCAACGGAAAAAAAAGAGGAAAGTGTCATAGGGAATCAGCCGACCGATGGCGAAAGTTTCAGATGTAAAGAGGGTTTAACAGCGCCAAACGGCAAAAGAACCCGTCACCGAGAAAAAAGGCGCCTCAACCACGACCAAGGCGCATCGCGCTCACCTTCCGTATCCGCATCGGGAGACACGCGAAACGCTTCTTCAAAGGGCGACAGCCTTGTTTGTGAATCGCTCTGCAAAGAAAATTGCGGCCGATAGACCTGCCCCGCCGCCATGTGCTGCGTTCTTTGTTTTAAGTCTTGTGATGGTTTTACGATTCCGCGCTCCGTAAGCAATTGTTCACGATAGGCTTCCATCACCTTTTTGGCGCCCTCCCCCGAATGACTGTCAAAGCTCAGCAGGCGATCAGGCGAATCCCAACTTTCCGCGGAACGGGGAGAATGGTAATTAACCCGGCCCTGCCATTGAATGGGCTTATCTTCCTGCCGGCGGCGGAATTTTTTGAGCGTCTTATCTAGCGCCTTTGACATGATCCTAACTGTCCTCTCTTGGGCGGGCATCTCGCGGTTACTATACACGAGATCACGCCTTTTCGACAATCTCCTTAGGCTTGTGTTTAGGATGTTTTACCCAAACAAAACCATCGGAAGGCGTCAGCAGGGCGACATCAATATCACCCCCTATCGTCTCTATTTCCAGACTTACCTGTTGCTGGAATGAATTCAAATTCACCAGCGCTTCAGCGGTGTTAGCCAATTCGTGATCCGGCAAAGCCTGAATGGCGCTGTAGATCGGCACCATATGATAGACTGCCTGATGCTGAAATATACTTCCGAAAAAGTCGTTGATGGTGTCGCTGAAATCTTCGTTTTTCATGACATCAAGGACGGTCTCCAACTGCTCGTCCGTGAGGCCGGGAATAGCGCTCAAAATCTGGTCCATGATCCGTGGAACCAATTCAAACGTCTTGTGAACAACGAGGGATTCCAAATAGGGATCGATGCCGTAAAGAAGTGTGCGGATCATTCTGTCTTGAGCAAAGGGTTGAATAACAACCGGTTCTTCATTGCTGAGTTTCGCAAAAATATGATCGCCCCGTTTGATGATATTTCCAACCACATTGGAAACCTCATAAGAGCACAATTCAGGGTGAACCTGACCCTTACCGTAACCAGAGAACACAATCCCGGAATACGGCCAAGATTGGGGGAAATAATGTTTGGTGATGATCAGGTAAGGTAGAGCAGTCAACTTTTCCACTGTCGCTTCGGGAAGATCGTGTCGTTTCAGAAAACCGCCAATGATCAATTCAATTTCATCGCCATATTTCTTACGAATGACATTCTCAAATCCATCCGGGTAACACTCCAGGTTTTCCCGCGGTTCATCCCACTCATCCAAAGAGACCCTGTCATAGATTTGCCCAA
>JAJFIM010000464.1 GCA_021774995.1 Alphaproteobacteria bacterium
ATTACATCAAACGCCTCATCGGGATGCCCGGCGATAAAATTCAAATGATCGAAGGCGTGCTCCAAATAAATGGACGGGCCGTCAGGCGCGAACGCGTCAAAAATTTCACGGACATTGATAAATACGGCCGGATCACAGTTGTCCCCCAATACCGTGAAACGCTTCCCAATGGCGTCAGCTTCACGACGCTCGACAGCCGCAACAGTTCCGTTGACAACACCACTGTGTTTAATGTCCCCCAGGGGCATTACTTCATGATGGGCGACAATCGCGATAATTCATCCGACAGCCGTCTTGATGTCGGATATGTGCCCTTTGAAAATTTTGTCGGACGGGCCGAGGTTTTGTTTTATTCAACCGATGGATCGGCGAAAGTCTGGCAATTCTGGAAGTGGTTCAGCGCGATGCGGTGGCCGCGCTTTTTTACGTCAGTTCAATGACGGCTGCGCCTTCTGATGAGTCGTTGAAGCGTTTGCAAGATCTTATCGGACATCGTTTTCAAAAACCCTCTCTGTTATTCCAGGCATTGACCCATGCAAGCGCATTAGCGTCTAACCCGGCCGGAAATAATGAACGATTGGAGTTTCTGGGAGACCGGGTTTTAGGGTTGGTCATCAGTGACTCATTAATCAAACTTTATCCAAATACGGATGAAGGCGGCTTGGCGCCGCGCTTGAATGAACTCGTGCGCCGGGAGACCTGCGCCGCGGTGGCGCAGGAGATTGATCTGGGAGCGGTCCTGATTTTGGCGCCTTCCGAAAGTAATGCGGGGGGGCGGCAAAAAACGGCTATTCTGGCCGACGCCTGTGAAGCGCTTATTGGCGCTCTCTATCTGGATGGAGGGCTGGAGGCGGCCCGCGCTTTTGTGGAGCGCTATTGGTCGGAACGCCTTGCAAATTTGGCGCATGCGCCGCAAGACGCTAAAACGGCCTTACAAGAATGGTCGCAAGGAAAAGGGTTGGCTGTGCCTGATTATCAAATAATCTCCCGTACGGGTCCGGATCACGACCCGCGTTTTATTGTGCGCGTTGAGGTGAAGGGCTGCGATCCGTGCGAGGGCGGCGGAACGAATAAACGCGCGGCTGAACAGGCCGCCGCAGAAGCGTTGCTTTTTCGGGAAAAAATTTGGTCGCCAAATGATGCGCCGTCATGAATAATTCACCCGAGGGTCAGACGCGGTGTGGATTCATCGCCATCCTGGGGGCGCCTAATGCGGGCAAGTCGACCCTCGTCAATCGCATGGTGGGCGCCAAAATTTCCATTGTGACGCATAAAGTGCAAACCACGCGCGCGCGCATTCGCGCCATTACCGTATTTCAGCAATCCCAACTCATTTTTGTTGATACGCCAGGGATCTTTACGCCGCGCCGCAGGCTTGATCGGGCCATGGTGGACGCGGCCTGGGGCGGGGCGGCGGATGCGGACGCCATAGTTCTGATGGTCGATGCGCCGCTTTTTGTTGAAGCTCTGACTGAACGACCTTCGGCCCGGGCAAGGGTCAGCCGGGAGGACACTCTTAAGATTATTGCAGGGCTCGAAAAAAGCCGTCGCAAGGCCATTCTTGCGCTCAATAAAATCGACGCTCTGCCGCGCGAGGCGCTTTTGGGCCTGGTTGAGACGCTAAAAGATGAGAACAGGTTTTCAGAAACATTCCTCATTTCCGCAGAGAAGGGCGACGGCGTTGAAGATCTCAAAACACATCTCGCCGGTTTGACGCCCGCTGGCCCATGGCTGTACGCCGAAGATCAATTGGCCGATCTGCCTCTGCGCATGCTGGCCTCCGAGATCACGCGTGAAAAACTGATGGTGCGCGTACATCAAGAATTGCCCTATGTCACGACAGTTGAAACCGACAGTTGGACCGAAAAGAAAGATGGATCTGTGCGGATAGAGCAGGTCATTTATGTGGAGCGGGATTCGCAAAAATCTATTCTTCTCGGCAAAGGCGGGCGGACTATTAAGGATATTGGAAAACACGCCCGTATTGAGATGCAAAAGAGCTTTGATCGGCGCGTGCATCTTTTTCTATTCGTCAAAGTCCGTGGAAAATGGTTGGATGACCCTCAACGCTATGTAGAAATGGGGCTGGATTTTCCATCCAGTTAAACTATGGAGTGGAGCGACTCAGGCCTTGTGCTCAGTATTGCCCGGCATGGCGAATCGTCCGCCATCGTCCATTTGCTGACGCGCGCCCATGGCCGCCATGCGGGGTTGGTGCGCGGAATTGCTTCGCGCGCCCATCGCGGCGCCCTTCAGGCGGGAAATAAAGTGAGCGCCACATGGCGGGGGCGCCTGTCTGAACATTTAGGCTCTTATAGTGTGGAAAGCGAGGCGACTTACGCCGCAGGCTTGCTCGATTCTCCAACGGCGCTTGAGGCGCTCAACGCGTCTTGCGCGCTGGCGCAGACCCTGTTGCCGGAACGCGAACCCCATGAAGCGATTTATGACGGGCTGGATCTGGTGCTGGACGCCCTGTCGCATGACGATGTGTGGCCGGCCCTTCTCGTGCGCTGGGAGGTGGGGCTGTTGCAGGAATTGGGTTTTGGTCTTGAATTGGAGACATGCGCCGTCACAGGCCAGAAACACGATTTAACCCATGTCTCGCCCCGAACGGGGCGCGCGGTCAGCCGCTATGAGGCTGCGCCTTATAAGGAGCGCTTGCTGCGCCTGCCCGCCTTTTTGACCCATGGCCAGACAGAGGCGCCTACGCGCCCCGAATCCGACGACATTATGGATGGTTTCCGTCTGAGCGGTTATTTTCTGGAGACGCGGGCGCTCATGCCGCAAACGCAAGCCCTGCCGCCGTCCCGCGCGCGTATGCTTGGGCGACTGTTCCGTTGAATCCACCGCGTTTTACCTATAGTGAGTGTAGAGGTTTTTCGACTCGGTGACTTGAACTCATGGCGACTGCGACGCTTCCCAAAGACAATATTATCGACGAGACTCTGGATGAGGCTCTGAGCACCCGTTATTTGTCTTACGCGTTGTCCACCATCATGAACCGCGCTCTGCCCGATGTGCGCGACGGCTTAAAACCGGTCCACCGCCGCCTGCTCTACGCCATGTTGCAGCTCAAGCTTGACCCCAAATCAAAATTTAAAAAATCGGCGCGGGTGGTCGGCGACGTTATCGGCCGCTATCACCCCCATGGCGAGCTTTCCATCTATGACGCGCTGGTGCGCTTGGCGCAGGAATTTTCCGTTCGTTACCCGCTGATTGACGGCCAGGGTAATTTTGGCAATGTGGATGGCGATAATGCGGCGGCGATGCGCTACACTGAAGCGCGGTTAACCGATCATGCTCAATCCCTGCTAGACGCCATTGACCAAGACACAGTGGACTTCAGAGAGACGTATGACGGTGAGGAGATGGAGCCGGTTGTCTTGCCGGGGGGCTTTCCGAACCTTCTGGCCAATGGCGCGACGGGAATCGCCGTCGGCATGGCGACCAGCATACCTCCCCATAATATCGGCGAATTATGCGCGGCGCTTCTGCATTTGATCAAACACCCAAAGGCGAGCGTTGAAAAACTGATGCAATTCCTGCCGGGGCCTGATTTTCCCACGGGCGGGATCATCGTCGACGGCCAAGCGACGATACGGGCGGCCTATGAAAGCGGGAAGGGCGGTTTTCGGGTGCGCGCCCGTTGGCATCGCGAAGAAGGCGCGCGGGGCTCTTATGTGGTGGTCGTGACGGAAATTCCCTATCAAGTGCAAAAATCCAGACTCGTTGAAAAGATCGCCGATCTTGTTATGACGAAAAAATCGCCGCTTTTAGGCGATGTGCGCGATGAGTCCGATGCGAATATGCGCCTTGTTCTGGAGCCGAAAAACCGCACGATCGACGCCGCCGTTTTAATGGAATCTCTCTTCCGTCAAACCGAGTTGGAATCGCGTTTTTCGCTTAACATGAATGTGCTGGACGCCGATAAGGTGCCCGGCGTGATGAATGTGCGCGAAGTATTGAACGCGTATCTGGCGCACCGCAAGGAAGTCTTAGAACGGCGCTCCCGTTTTCGTTTGGATAAAATCAACCACCGATTGGAAGTCGTAAAAGGCTATCTCATCGCTTTTTTGAACCTTGATGAAGTGATCCGCATCATCCGCGAAGAAGATCACCCGAAACAAGAGATGATAGCGGCGTTCAAGCTGACCGAGATACAAGCCGAAGCCATTCTCAATATGCGGTTGCG
>JAJFIM010000465.1 GCA_021774995.1 Alphaproteobacteria bacterium
CAATAAATACGAAATTTGGGCGATCCGTCATGATAAAAATGTCATCAAAAATATGCCAATGAGGGTGGCGGGGATGACGAAACGCACCAGCATATGCCAAATGGAGAATGCCAGCTTGGAATCCATGTTGAGCTCTTCAGCGCTGGAGCGTGTCGACATGATCCAGCCGGCAAAAATGACGAGGCAAAATGCGCTGAACGGCAAAGCGATATTTGAAATGAAATCATTCAGGACAAGAAATATCGTCATTTCCGCAAAGCGCGGGATGAAAGAAAATGGGTGAAAGTCTGATAGGATGTTGAACGAAAAAACAGTCAGCAAACCGATGACCCACGCCAGCGCTCCCGTCCATATGGAGCCCCAAACGCGATTGAGGCCGAAGCGCTCTTCAAGCCACGCAACGACGGGTTGGCTCATGGCGATGGAAGTTGAAAGCGCTGCGAACAAGAGCAACACAAAAAACGCGACCCCGACAATGTCCCCGCCCGGCATTTGGCCAAAGGCGATGGGCAGGGTGACAAAAATAAGTCCGGCGCCCTCGCTGGGTTCAAGGCCGGAGGCAAAAACGATGGGGAAAATCATCAGGCCCGCCAGCAGGGCGACGGCTGTGTCGGCGGCGGCAATGATGGCGACGGAGCGGGTGATGGAGATTTCTTTCGCCAAATAGGCGCCGTAAGCGATCATGCCGCTGCCGCCAACGCTTAAGGTGAACATGGCTTGTCCCATGGCCTCCAATATGACCTTCGGCGTTATTTTTGAAAAATCAGGTGCGAATAAAAAAGTAATCGCCGCCATGCCGTCGCCCGCGATCAGGCCGTATAAAACAAGGCCGATCAGAATCAGGAACAGACCGGGCATAAGAAAGGCGGTGGCTTTTTCGATTCCCCCTTTGATCCCGCGCGCGACAATAATCACTGTTAAGCCCATAAAAACGCCATGCAGAATGCTGAGGCGGTAGGGGCTGGCCAGCAGTGCGTCATAGGCGGCTTTTGATCTCTCCGGCGTGTAGTTGTGGAACGCCCCTTCAAATGATTTCAGCATGTACTCAAAACTGAAACTTGCGATCACACTGAAAAAAGTAAGGACCAGATAGGCGGCGATAACCGTCAGCCAGCCGACTAATGCCCAGTTCTTACTGCGCCCTTCGGCAACCGCTAGGGCGCGGGTGGCGTAGATCGGGCTGTTTTGCCCCCGGCGGCCGATCATGACCATGGCGATGAGGGCGGGCACGCCCAGAAAGACGATAAAGCCTAGATAGAGCAGCACAAACGCGCCCCCGCCATTCTCGCCTGTGACAAAAGGGAAACGCCAAATGTTTCCCAGGCCGATTGCGCTTCCCATTGCGGCCAGAATGAAGGTGGCGCGGGATGACCATTGTTCGTGGGGCGCTGTTGCCATTTTTTCCTCGAAATCGATGATGCGTTGTCTGAAGGCAGATTAGAGTTTTGAGAAGATCCGCATGGCGTTTTTGCCCCGAATGGCTATCTTTTGGGTTTCAGGTAGATTGTCCACGCGCCCCAGGCACCCCGTCATATCGCCGATATTATGCGGATAGTCGGAGCCGTACATGACATTTTCAAATCCGCCGACCGCAATACACGTCTCAAGGGCTTCCTGCGTGAAGGTCACTGTGTCGTAATAGATGTTGCGCAAATGATCACTGGGCCGCAGCGACGTATTCTCGCGGCAAGCGGGCATATTGTCGAAACAGATGTCGAGGCGCCCAGCAAGATAGGGCAGTGTGCCGCCTGCGTGGCAGGCGATGAGTTTCAGTTTTGGATGACGCTCTAAAAAGCCGTCCAGAATCATGCGGGTGAAGGCGAGAGTGGTGTCGAACATAAAGCCGACCGACGCCACGAGATTATAGCGCCGCATATCCATTTCGTTCATGCCGAGCGGCACAGTGGGGTGAACCAGCACGGGCAGGCCTAATTTCTCGATCTCTGTCCAGATAGGGTCGAAACCGGGATCTGTGAGGTGGCGCCCCGCCACATTTGCGGAAACAAAAACGCCTATGGCGCCGTTTTTATCGGCCCGCTTCAGCTCTTCGACCGCCTTTGAGGGATATTGCCAGGGCAGGGTGGCGAACCAGCGCAAACGGTCAGGATGCGCCGTCTGCGCCTCCACCCAATGATCATTCATCACCCGCGCCAGACGGGCGCTGACCTCTTCGCCGCCCCAATACACGCTGGGGGCCGTCAGGGACAATATGGAAACATCAACTTTTGCGTCATTCATATCGCGAATGCGCATATCAATATCAAACATTGGGTCTGTCAGCGTCATGAAGGGCGCGCCGTCGAGGTGAACGGCGCGCTGGCCGCCGATAACGGTCTTTGCTGAATAATGGCCCCCATTTTGCTCAATTTCCGCCAACCAATCCGGGTGAAGTTGGTGTGTGTGGACATCGATGACCGTCATCACTCTCTCCTTGTCATGGCATTGCGCAAGCCTTAAGATTCCTCAGCGCCCAGGCCTTGCCGCCCATTTTACGCTCAATCCCAAATTATTTTTCGAAGGCTTTACAAGTTTTCGAAAAAAACTTAGTATCTCAGTGCAGTCGAATCTGCAAGGGTGGGTTTGCCTTGGGGGCGGGTAATGTCTTTTGGGGTTTCATCTATCAAGTGAATACTATTTTCCAACAGGATTAGGGAGGCAAATATGCGCCAGGGGAAATCCTTTAAATCACAACTCATGCTTTTTTCCGCAGGTATTGTCCTGCAGGGGTCAGGCATGGCGTTTGCGCAGGACCGCGATGTGCCGGCGGGCGTTGATGAAATTGTCAGCATCGGTACGCGCGTTGAGGGACGCACGGCGACGGAAACCACCGCGCCGATCGATATTATCAACACAGAAGCCATCAGCCGTTTTGGTCAAACCGAAACGGCGCGGCTGATCCAGCAATTGGCGCCGTCGTTTAACTTCGGCAACAACACGATCAGTGACGGCTCGGACATTTCACGCCCGGCAACCTTGCGGGGTTTAGGCCCTGATCAGGTTTTGGTGCTGGTCAACGGTAAACGCAATGTCGGCTCGGCCTGGGTCAATATCGGTCAATCGGTCGGACGGGGCTCGGCGGGGGTTGATCTTAACGCCATACCGGCCGCTTCCATTGCGCGGATTGAAATCCTGCGTGACGGCGCCTCGTCGCAATACGGCTCAGACGCCATCGCGGGCGTGATCAATATTGTCTTGAAAGATAACCCTGAAGGCACGCAAGTGCGCGCGCAATGGGGCCAGACCTATGAAGGCGACGGCGATACCTATACGGTTGCCATCAATCATGGAATGTCCATTGGCGATGGCGGGTTTATCAACGTCACCGGCGAGCGCCGTTTCCGTGATTTTACCAATCGCGCTAATCAGTCTAACCGCACCTTGGCCGGGCCCAATGCAGGCATTGCGGCAGTTCCGACAGGGGGTACGACGATTTTCCGCGTTGGCGATTCAGAAGCCCTAAACTGGCAGTTCATGGGTAACGCCATGGTGCCTCTAGGGACGGATTTTGAGTTTTATGCGTTTGGCAAATATATGAACCGCGAAGGCGAATCGACGGGTTTTTATCGTCATCCGTTTACGGCTGACCGCGCCGTGCCTCAGGTTTTTCCTAATGGTTTTTTGCCCTTGCAATCAACTGAGGTCATCGAGCAAAGCGTCGTTGCGGGAATCCGGTGGGACATCAATGACGATTGGCATATGGACGCCAGCGTCAATTACGGCGCCAATCAATTCAGCTTTGGCGCGTTGAACTCGATCAACGCATCGATTTCCGCGGAGTATTTATTCAACAATCCGGGCGCGACGAATGCAGATATAGCGGCCAATTCCGGACCGAATGATGTGTTCTCTGGGTCATTGAAAGTTGACCAGGTCATTTTCAATGTTGATCTTAATGGTCAGGTCGACATTGGATTGCCCAACCCGCTCTATGTTGCGGCTGGATTTGAACAGCGTGAAGAGACATATCGGATCACGCAGGGCGATCCCGCTTCTTATCAATGCGGCACGACCGATGCGCTCCTGGCGTTTCCTTCCGTTGTTGATCCGGCTCAAACTGCCAATTGCGGCATTCAGGCATTCCCTGGTTATAGCCCAAGTGCTGCGGGGAAAATCGACCGGGACAACATCGCGCTTTATCTCGACGTTGAAACCAATGTTCTCGACAATCTGTTGCTGAGCGGCGCGGTGCGCTGGGAGAATTATTCAGACGTCGGCGATAAGGTTTCAGGAAAAATCGGCGCGCGCTATGAGGTCATGGATGGCGTGGCCTTGCGGGGCACATTCTCGAAAGGCTTTAGGGCGGCGTCTCTGCAACAGCAGGGCTTCACCTCCGTGGTGACGCAAGG
>JAJFIM010000466.1 GCA_021774995.1 Alphaproteobacteria bacterium
GCCTTCTTCATTTCCGACTCTAAAGAGCTCAGCAACAGAACAACGATTGTGAAAACTGTTGCGTAATTTAGCGAGTCCCTTTGGATGAAACTGAGACTGTCGTTTTTCCAGGAGAGGAACCAGTCGCCGCCAATGGTAAAAAAGAACAGGCAATAGATCGTTGCGCCAAAGATTCCGGCCTGTTTCACCGTTCTTATATGATTGATAAATTCCTGAACCGGCGCGCGCAGCGACCTGATTAGACCGATCACGCCGCGCAGCGCCCACAGTCCCACGATAAATTCCAGCACGAAGATGAAAAAATAAACTGCGTTCGCAAAAAAATGACTGTCGATGGCGCGCCAGTCTTGCGCGGCGTTCACGTCTGCGCCCTGCATGCTTACCATCGGATAGACGACGCGGGCTACAGAACCCTCCCAATCGGTTACATTGTTCAGCAGGGCAAATATTCCGAGACCGGTAGGTATGAGGGCCATGCCTATGCTCAAGAATCGGTTGATCATATTATTATTCATTGCTTTTATTATCTCACTCCCGCCGCGAAATATGGGCGCCAAGGCAATATTGACCTGATAGGTGTCGCATATGCGAATTATAGTTTAGGCTTCTTTTTTCTTTATGTCCCTCATAAATTGATTGAATAAGGGGCAAAGTGTTCACGTCGATGATCTGAAAATTAGGCGTCAAAGGAGCAGCTATCGTGAGTCGCGTTGAAAAATTAAAAAAGTTCAGGCCCAAACCGCCTGACCCATTGCGCCGGTGCGAAAAACTTCCCTGGCAGACCTGCAAGTCTCCAGATGAAGATAGGCAAGCCCCCGCGCGCGTGCGGGCGTTGCTGCAAGCCCCCAGTTATCAGCAGGCCGATATGGATATCGATTTTCTCAGCCGCGACGAAAGCCGCGCTGTGCGCCTTCAGCTTGATTTCAACAAAGCGGAAACCTTGCTTCAGCAAAGCGGCGTTCTGGATACGGTCGTCGTCTTTGGCAGCACCCGCCTCGTGGAGCCAGCCGCCGCCCGCCGGCGGGTGACCCAGCTTGAACAGGATGTGGCCGCCGCGCCCCAAGACGCAGGTCTCAATGCGCGCCTGAAAGTTGCCAAACGCGTTCAGGCGAAAAGCCATTTTTATGAAACGGCGCGCGACTTCGGGCGGCTTGTGGGCGCGGCGGGAAGCGGGCCTGATGACAGCCGGCTGGTGGTGATGACCGGCGGCGGGCCTGGTATTATGGAAGCGGCCAACCGCGGCTCTTTTGACGCCGACGCCAAAACCGTCGGGCTCAACATCACGTTGCCCCATGAGCAATACCCCAATCCTTATATCACGCCGGATTTATGTTTCCGTTTTCACTATTTCGCTCTGCGCAAAATGCATTTTATGATGCGGGCAAAAGCCCTGGTGGTTTTTCCCGGCGGCTTTGGAACCATGGATGAAATGTTCGAAACGCTCACCCTCATACAGACGCGTAAAATCGCGCCCTTGCCGGTGGTCCTTGTGGGAGAGGAATATTGGCGCGCGGCGATTAATTTTGAATTTTTGGTTGAAGAAGGGGTGATAGATGCTGAGGATCTCGATCTGTTTTGGTTTGCTGAGGACGCTGCTGAAATCTGGGACGATATATTGAATTGGCATGAGGCAAACGGAACGCCCCTCTTCGCGTGACGCAGTTTTTAAAAAGGATTGACCATGATGAAGTTTAGACAAAACCCGATCACACCCCGCCTTGGCGGGCTCTTACTTGTTGTCGCGGCGGGGTTGTTGCTTCCGGCATGCGCATCGCGCGCCGATACGGCGTCTTGCCGCATATTGCTGACCAATGATGACGGCATCGCGGCGCCGGGCATCCAGGCGCTTTACACCTCTTTGGGAGATGTGTGCGCGGTGGCCATGTACGCGCCCGCGGTGAACCAATCGGGGTCAAGCCATTCGATTAAAAATATGTTCAGCGGGATCGTTCTGACGGATTTTTCGGGCGCGGACGGCGTTGCCGGCACGGCGGTGCATGGCACTCCGGCGGAAGCGGTGCTTGTCGGCCTGGCGCTGGAAGAGGCCGAGGGCCGGGAGATTGATCTCGTCGTCTCGGGCGTCAATTTCGGCAACAATGCCGGGCTCACAAATCTTTATTCGGGCACGGTCAATGCCGGCATGGAAGCGTTGGTGCATGGCGTACCGGCTGTGGCGTTTTCGCAATCGCAAAACTATGAAGAGGATTATGCGACGTCATCCGCATTTGCGATTAAACTCGTGCGTGAAGTTCTGGCGCAAGGACTGCCCGATGGCGTGATGTTGAACGTCAATATCCCCGCCGCGCCGATCAGCGGCGTCGCCGTAATCAAAACATCAGGGATCACCTATGACGTGAATGGTTTCACGATGGAACAGAACGAAGAGGGTGCGCGCGTATATAAGCCGCAGTTCAAGTTTGCGACCAGCACGGAAGCGGGCGGAGACGCCGCCGCCTTTCTTGATGGCAAGATCACCGTCAGCCCTCTGCTGCTGGACCGCACGGCGGGCGCCGCGCTGGATGCTTTGGAGAACTGGAAGCTATCCGTGGACAGAGTTAATGAGTAAAAGCACTATTTTCCACATAGACTTTCCGTCATACCCACCTATCTTTTCGTCATCCCGACCTCGAGCCCGATTCCGGCGCAATTAGAATTCACGCATTGCCTCCCGGCTCTCTCAGTTACCCCGCACTCTAGGCTCTCAAAACGCCGCCGGTGGCTTTTGTCACGGCGGCAATGATCTTGGCGCCGACGGCGTCTATTTCCGCGTCGGTGAGGGTTTTTTCGCGCGGTTGCAGGGTGACGGCGATGGCGAGGGATTTTTTGCTTTTCCCAAGAGATGCATCTTCGAACACGTCGAACAAGGCGACGCAGCGGATGAGTTTTTTATCCGCGCCGCGCGCCGCGCGCAGAATGTCGGCGGCAGGCGCGTCCGCATCAACCACAAAGGCAAAGTCCCGCTCCACCGCCATCAAGTCGCTGGCGTTGAGCGCCGGTTTAGTTTTTCTGGCTTTGGCGCGGGGGGCGGGGAGGGCGTCCAAGTTGATCTCGAACGCGGCGATGGGTCCGGTAACATCCAACGCGTTTAAAATGCGCGGGTGCACTTCGCCAAAGGCGGCGAGCAC
>JAJFIM010000467.1 GCA_021774995.1 Alphaproteobacteria bacterium
CCGCCGCCGCGACACCACCACCCCATCGAAATTTCAACATATGTCCCCACTCCTTTTCTGTTCGACATGCGCGAGGTCATCTCACGCGCACTTGCCTATAGAGCAGGATGCGGGCCAACTTTGTTGCGACGCAGCAATAAATTTTAGATGTGGATTTTTATTTTACTTTTCAATTACTTATAGGGAGACCGCTTCATTTCGCGCCGCACCGCCCACGCGCGGAATAAGCGTGGCGTGATCAGTTTCTCATCACACACCGACGCGCGGCGCCTAACTTTTCAGCACCGCCTAATCCAGACCCAAAGAGCCCGGATTGATTTTACGGGCGGGGTCAACGGCGTTTTTGACGCTCTCCAGCAGCGCGCGCGCCGCCTTGTCTTGACCTTCGGCATAGAGATAAGTCTTGCCGATCTGAAAATGCGCCGCGCCAAATTCTAAAAATAAGCGGCACAGACGTTGCTTGATTTCATCGACCACTTTGCTGGCGGCGCCGTTTTCGGGATAGTCGGTCAAACGCGTCAAAACCTGGGGCTCCACCGAACGGTTATGAATTTCCAGCCTTTGCTCGGGCCAGAGCATCACTGGTTCAATCAAAAACGCGTTAGTGGAGACAATCGTCAGCAAAAACCCAGTGGAGATGTCTTGGCTTTCTAAAGCGTCCGCATATTCCTCGAAAAGAGCATAGATCGCCGCCCAGACCAGCTCAGCCTTACTGTGCGGCACAATGCCGTGCACCGGCACCCAGCGTTGCCCTTCAGGCCCCAGCATATTATTGAGCGGCGCAAACGGCGTCCCCCGTATAATTTTTGGAATGGAGTTGGCGATCTCCCGGCCCTGATGCGCGGCCGCAATCTGGCGCACCTCATCAAGATCCGCCGCCACCGCCGCCGCGCTGCGCCCCTCGACCGTCACATTCACCGAATAGGCCACCTCATCCATATAACGCCTGCCGGCAACGGCCACTTTAGCGGCCTCCGTCACGCCCTTCACGAGACCTGACGCCCCGGAAACAACGCCCTTCAACGCGCCGATATCTTTGGCCAGACTTTCACGCTTCAAGCGCATTTCCGCCAGATTGGGGTCGAACCCAAAAAGTTCAGACGCAATGCCGCGCCGCCCCACTTCGCACATCGCCTCAGCGCACGCGCCATAGCCATCAAACGCAAAGGAGACTGAATCTTCAAATTCAGGAATACGCATCAAACGCAAAGACGCTTCGGCTTTAAACCCCAGCGCCCCCGTATCGCCCAAAAACAATCCGGTAAGATCGGGACCGTAATGGCGAAAAAAAGGCGCTCCCCCTTGCGTTCCCCAGGCGCCGGTCGTCACCACAGCGCCGTCGGCCAGAACAACTTTCAGGCCCAACACACTCTCCGCAGACGGACCAAACTGACCGGCGCCAAAAAACAGACCGTTTTGCGACAACGTCCCGCCGATAGTGGCGCGCAGGCCCGACAGCGTCCCCCAACAGGGCGTGCGCAGGCCCTTCTCTTTGAGCGCTTCGTGTAATTCGGCCCATGTGCATCCGCACTCGACCGTGACATACATGTCTTGCGCGTTGATTTCCGTGATGCGGTTCAGCCGCGACATATCCGCCATCACCGCATCGGGGGCGTTTTGAATATAACCGCTGGTGTAAGACATGCCGCCGCCGCGGGGTGCGATGGCAAACCCGGCGCGCGTTGTCGCGGCCACAGCCCGCGACAACTCATCCGTGGTTCCCGGCCGGATCGCCAGCGCGATCAGTTCGCCTTGGCTGTAAATGTCTTGCGAATAAAACCGCCGCTCCCCTTCATCCAAAATAACGTTTTCAGTCCCAAGAATTTGGACAAGCTCCGCGCATAATCCTTCGGAAGTTTGATGAGAGACCGGCATTGATAAGTCCTCTTAATCCTAAACCAGAAGGGACGTTATTTTTTGCAAAAACAAGCCCACGTCGCCGGAGATTTTATCGAAAGGCTTCGTGATCCCGAGCGTTGCTTCAACCAGCAATCCCACCCAGATCACCATAACCCAGGGGCGCGCCTTGCTCATGCTGGAGATCATGGCCGCGTTGTCTTCATCCGTAATGGAGCCCGCGGCCATCTTGTGCAACCCCGTGATATAGGGGGGCAGAAAGATGCGGATCATCAGGCCGCAAAAAACAAGTACGGCAAAAATCAATATCTTGAAAGCCAGCCAGGGCGTATCCGCGAAGCGGCCGATCTGCCAGGAATACGTCACGGAAACAAACAGACCGGCGATCAACAGCCAGCGGAACCAGTAATCAATGCGCGTCAGAGTGCGCGCGAAGGCCGTGCCTTCTTTGAAGTGAATCAACAAAACCATGGAAAGCCAAAAAGGCGCCAGCAGCCAAATCCCCACCATCTGCCAGGTAGGATGCGTCACGCCATAAAGCTCGGACAACACGCCGCCCACCGTCAGCACCAAGGTCATGCATATGCGGGGGATGAGATCCAGATTAAGCATGATCTTAGCCGAAACAAGGCGCGCCTCATTGCTTAATTCGGGTTTCAAGACGAATTTACTTGAATAAAACACGCCAACGTCTCCGCCCAGCCAGTACACGAACAAAAGTATATGAAGCAAGAGAAACAAGTCATGTTCTGTCATTCGAAAGGCTTTCTGAAGATTATGGAGTGTGAGGCCGCGCCCGCGCATAACGATCTTTGTGAAAGGGGATGATGCGGAGCCCTGAACATCGCCCTTGGCTTAAGCTTGTGCGATTATGTCAAAAGGGGCGCATTCTTCACACCCCTTTTTAGGCCACTGTCTGGCCCACCTAAAAAATACCCGGCCAAAAAGACGCATTTGATAGCATAAAGGAAACATGAGAAAAGGTTTTCTTTGGCCGCCGGCGCGGCTAAAACTGGCGGCGCGTTGCGTCTGCCTTGATTGAGCGGAAAACTTGAATTTGAAAGACCAAAGCCCATGAC
>JAJFIM010000468.1 GCA_021774995.1 Alphaproteobacteria bacterium
GTTGAATTGAATTTCGAAATTGAAGGGACGTGGGACCCTGTCGGTCCAAATTATTTTTGGGTTCAAATTCCAAGCATTGCTCCTCCAACCGCTACGCCTCTCCTTTACGTTTACTACAACAATCCGAGCGCATCAGCATCAACAATAACGCCAGCCAACACTATTCCCTCACCGACATCATCGCCATCGCGCGGGAAAGGGGCTTTAGCTGCGCCGCAGTCAAAGCCGATGAGAGCGAAGTGCTGGGCGTCAATTCAAGGGCTGAACTGGCGCAGGCGGAAACCATCTATCAGGATCGTATGCGCCGCGCCGCGCTAGACCGCGGCGTGAGCTTAAAAGATCCGACTACGGTGTATTTTTCTTATGACACTGAATTGGCCAGTGACGTCACGGTCGGCCCTCATGTGGTGTTCGGTCCCGGCGTGCGCGTCGGAACGGGCGCCGCGATCAACGCGTTTTCGCATATCGAAGGCGCGACAATCGCCGCGCATGCGCGCATTGGACCTTTTGCCCGCTTGCGTCCCGGCGCTGAAATTGGCGAAGAGGTTCATATCGGTAATTTCGTTGAAGTGAAAAAATCCGTGATCGAAGAGGGCGCCAAAGTCAATCACCTTACCTACATTGGCGACGCCTTTATCGGCGCTAAGGCAAATATCGGCGCCGGAACGATCACGTGCAATTATGACGGCTTTGACAAGCACCGCACGCATATCGGAAAAGGCGCGTCCATCGGATCGAATAATTCACTTGTGGCGCCCGTAACGATTGGGGACGGCGCGTATACAGGGTCCGGTTCCGTCATCCGGAAAGACGTTGAGCGGGACGCTTTGGCGTTGAATGACGCAAAACAAAAATCATTCCCTCAATGGGCGGCGAAATTCCGCACGCGAAAAGCGAAATAAGACGATCAGTCGAAAGAGTAAAACATGTGTGGCATTGTTGGCATATTAGGTACAGAGCCGGTGGCGGGGACCATCATGGATGGGCTAAAAAGGCTCGAATATCGCGGCTATGATTCCGCCGGAATTGCGACCCTCGTCAATGGCGCAATTGAGCGCCGCCGCGCTAAAGGCAAGCTTAAAGAACTGAGCCAGAAATTAGCCGAAGCGCCTTTGGCGGGCGCTATTGGGATTGGCCACACGCGGTGGGCGACCCATGGCGCGCCCACCACGCAAAATGCCCACCCTCATGTGACCGAAGATGTGGCGATTGTTCACAACGGCATTATCGAGAACTTTCGCGAATTGCGCGGTTTATTAGAGGCGCAAGGCCATACATTCAGCACGGAAACGGATTCGGAAGTTGTCGCGCATCTTGTGACCGACAACCTGAAAGCCGGATTGGCGCCGCCTGAAGCCGCCGCCGCCGCCATTAAAAAACTGGAAGGCGCGTTCGCCATCGGCATCATCTTTAAAGGAGAAGACGATCTCATGGTCGCCGCCCGGCAAGGTTCGCCTTTGGCGGTGGGCGCGGGCGATGGAGAAATGTATATCGGCTCGGACGCCTATGCGCTGGCCCCGATGACGAACCGGGTTACGTATCTGGAAGACGGCGATGTCGCCGAAATTCACAAAGAATCGCTCACCATACGCAACAGGCAAGGCGACATCGTTAATCGCCCGGAAAAAATCGCGTCGCTCTCCTCAACCCTAGTAGACAAGGGCGACCACAAACATTTTATGGCTAAGGAAATTTTCGAACAGCCTGAGGTGATCGGCCACACGCTGGGCGCTTATGTGAATCAACTCAAGCAATGTATCAACTTGCCCGATATGCCCTTCGATTTGGCGACGATACCAAAAATTACCTTGATTGCCTGCGGCACCGCGTCTTATGCGGCGCTGGTCGCTAAATATTGGTTTGAGCAATTGGCGCGCATTCCCGTCGAAGTGGATATCGCCTCGGAGTTCCGCTACCGAGAGGCGGCCATGCCGGAAGGCGGGCTGGCTCTCTTTATCTCGCAATCAGGCGAAACCGCCGATACGCTGGCCGCCCTGCGTTATTGCCGCGATCAGGGGCAGCACATCGCCTCCGTGGTTAATGTTCAGGAATCCTCCATAGCGCGGTTATCGGATGTCTTGTTTCCGACGCACGCCGGACCGGAAATAGGCGTTGCCTCCACCAAAGCCTTTACGTGCCAGCTTACCGTATTGGCGGCGTTGGCGGTTGCTGCCGGCCGTGCGCGCGGCAAGATAGGGCGCGACGCTGAAATACGTCTTGTCCGTATGCTGATGGAGATACCCCGCGTTGCGGCGGAGATGCTGCGTGATGAATCCAAGATCGCCACACTCGCCAATGATCTGTCCAAGGCGTCGGACGTTCTTTATCTGGGCCGGGGCGTGCATTATCCCATTGCTCTGGAGGGAGCGCTCAAATTAAAAGAAATTTCCTATATCCATGCCGAAGGCTATGCGGCGGGTGAGTTAAAGCATGGCCCCATCGCGTTGATCGATGAAGAAATGCCCGTTGTGGTGATCGCGCCTTGCGATGCTATGTTTGAAAAGACCGTCTCCAACATGCAGGAAGTGATTGCGCGCTCGGGCAAGGTGATTTTGATCTCGGACGATAAAGGCATCGAGTTAGCCGGCGAAGGTACTTGGGCGACTATAGAAGTGCCCTATACGGATCCTTTCGTGGCCCCTATTCTCTATGCGCTTCCTATCCAGCTTTTGGCCTATCACACGGCTGTCGCCAAGGGCACGGATGTGGATCAGCCCCGCAATCTCGCGAAATCGGTGACTGTGGAATAGGCGGGAGTGCATTTCCTTCACTCCCGCGCGTTGTGTCTATGCTTGGCGCACAGGTATCCGTTCTAAACTACGCACTGCGATCTAGGGTCTAAGGACATTTATGTCCTGTGTGTCATTCCAGATTCGGGCTAATGCCGGGATAGGCTATACACGAGCCCAAAATCCGTAAGATTTTGGTCGTGAGTGTTAGATCTGGAATCCACGGCAGCACTCCGCAAGCTCTCGGCTCATGGATTCCAGATCACTCATTTTTCCAAACAAAACTTGATCCCCACTTTCGTGAGGACAAGTTTGGGTAAAAATGGCGTCTGGAATGACGTGTTTGGTGGCTTCAATTGTCCACAGACCCTAAAGCATTGGTTTAGTGAAGGGATGAGAGAGTATTAGAATTTAAGCTCACATTTCAAAGCTACAAACGCCCCATCATTTGCGTTGCGTGATTCAAAACTGCGCCATATGATCCCACCGCATAACACGCATGTAGACATAAGGGCGCTTCATGAAAAAAATCCTCTCTGACCGTGATTTTAAAACATTGGTCAAGTTATCAAAAAAAATCCTTTGGTCTGATCCGGAATACCGTCGAGAGCTTCAGAAGCATAGGATAAATATCGTTCCTGCTAACTTCTACTCTAACATTCCGCTCATTGAAGATGTCCATAATTCTTTTGAGTACCGGGACGACACAGCCGAGGTTTATAATTCGGGTGTGTTCGATGCGGAAAAGATCGAAGCTTTTATTGATGAACTCTGTGTATATGCGGCGGAGTTCGATCCGCCTATGGAAGGAAATAAAGACGCCCCCGAAGGGTATTTTTGGAAGAACACCGCCTTTTCATTTTCCGACGCCATGTCGTATTACTGTATGATCCGGCATTTTAAGCCGCAGCATATTCTTGAAATCGGGTCGGGGTTTTCGACGCTGGTCGCCGATCAGGCCATTCGAGAAAATGGGTTTGGCAAGGTGACGCTGGTCGAGCCGTTTCCGATGAAGTTTTTGCATGATCTGAATTCAGTTGACCGGATTATCGAGTCCTTCGTTCAGGATATCAGTGTGCCCGATTTGGTGGCGTTGGTGGACAGCTCTGACATCTGGTTTATCGATTCCACTCATACGGTAAAGGTCGGCAGCGATTGCTTATATATGTATCTGAAAATAATGCCTGAAGTGTCGAAGGATTTAATCGTCCATACGCATGACGTTTATCTGCCCTTTGGTTTTCCTAAAAAACGCGTTCTGGAACAGCATCTTTACTGGACAGAGCAATATTTGCTCTACGC
>JAJFIM010000469.1 GCA_021774995.1 Alphaproteobacteria bacterium
CACGCCGCGCGCCCGAAAACTTAATTGATCGCCCTTCACGTTCACCCGTTCAATCACAAGCTCATGGCCTGTTTGCGTCTCGAAAGAGCTATACTGGCCCAGGCCGCGCGGGTCCTGGGCATAGCATTTCAAGCGCATTTCTCCGCGTAACCCGCGCGCACCTGTGATTACGCCAAGACAGATCCGCGTATGCTCGCTCGCCTTCACCATTGACGCAGCGCCTCCAGCGGCTGGAAAAATATTTAAGCTTCCGCAGATTGCTCGTCAGCAGCCGCTTCTTGCGCCGGCGCCGCAGTTGCCGCTTCCGCTTTTTCTTTGGCTGCGTCTAGGCGCTCCTGCGCCTTGGCTCCAGGCTTGCCTTTTTGGGGATTATTGCCTGCTTTCCATTCATAAAGACCTTCTTGCGCCAGGAACCGCGCCACGCGGTCCGTGGGCCGCGCGCCGACGCCGAGCCAATATTTAATGCGCTCCGCTTCAAAGCCAAAACGCTTGTCATTGTCTTTGGGCAAAAGGGGGTTAAAGAAACCAACCTTTTCAATAAAACGCCCATCGCGCGGCGCGCGCGAATCCGCAATCACGATACGGTAATAGGGTCGCTTTTTGGCGCCGCCCCGGGTCAATCTGATTTTTAAAGCCATATTGTCTGTTCCTTTTTCAATAGAAAATTCAATTCGCCTACGAATAATTATTTTGATTTTGGAAATCCAGGCGGCAAAGCGCCGCCTCCCAAACCCGGCAGGCCGGCAGGAGAACCCGCCGGACCGCCCATGCCGGGCAGCGCGCCGCCCAAGCCGCCAAGCAGTCCCTTTTTGCCCATCTTTCCCATGCGTTTCATCATGTCCGCCATTTGTCTGTGCATTTTAATCAGCTTGTTCACATCTTGAACCGTCAGACCACACCCAGCCGCAATGCGCCTTTTACGCGATGCATTCAGGACTTTGGGATTGGCGCGTTCTTTAATCGTCATGGAAGAAATAATGGCTTCTTGATGAATGAGAACTTTTTCGTCCATGTCCATCTCGTTCATTTGCTTTTTTATTTTGCCAACCCCCGGAAGAAGCCCCATGAGACCCTGCATGCCGCCCATTTTGCGCATCTGCCGTAATTGGTCGCCCAAATCATTCAGGTCGAAAGCGCCCTTGGCCATTTTCTTGGCAAGCTTTTGAGCTTTTTCCTGATCGACGGTCTCGGCGGCTTTTTCCACCAGGCTCGCCACATCCCCCATACCCAAAATACGGTTGGCGATGCGGTCGGCGTGAAAATCCTCTAACGCATCCAGCTTTTCACCCACGCCCATCAGCTTGATCGGACAGCCGGTGACCGCCCGCATGGACAACGCCGCCCCGCCGCGGCCATCGCCATCGACGCGAGTCATGAGTATGCCCGTGAGGCTAATTCGCTCACGAAAGTTTTTTGCAACATTGACCGCATCCTGGCCGGTCAGCGCGTCAACCACCAGCAGGGTTTCCACCGGCTGCGTCACGCGCTCAATCTCTGCTACTTCCGCCATCAGCGCTTCATCCACGGCCAGGCGCCCCGCAGTATCGAGCAACACAACATCGTAACCGCTGAGTTTTGCCGCGGCGCAAGCCCGGCGCGCGATATCGACCGGGTTTTGCCCAGCGATAACCGGCAATGTGTCGACGCCCGCCTGCTCGCCCAGCACTTTGAGCTGTTCTTGCGCAGCCGGACGGCGGGTATCCAGTGACGCCATCAGCACGCGCTTTTTGTCCCGCGTCACAAGACGCAGACCGATTTTGGCGGTGCTGGTGGTCTTGCCTGATCCCTGAAGGCCCACCATCAGAATGGGCACTGGCGGCGCGGCGTTAAGGTTCAACCCTGGTGCGCCCTCTTGGTCCCCGCCCGATAGCATAGAGACAAGCGCATCATGCACGATTTTGACCACCATCTGGCCCGGCGTCACAGACCGCACCACATCCCTACCAACAGCCTGCTGCGTGACTTGGGCGACAAAATCCTTGACCACGGGTAGCGCGACATCGGCTTCCAGCAACGCCACGCGCACTTCGCGCATGGCGGCGGTCACATCGGATTCCGACAGGCTGGCGCTTTTTCGCAGTCGCTCGAAAATGCCGCCCAGGCGGTCGCTTAATGTGTCAAACATGGTCATTTCCCAACATCATATCGTAACCGAAATGAAAACAACGCCCCCAAAGCCCGGTCAATGCAGAACGGCACCCGCGGGCGAAAACTCGCTGACGGGTGGAGATCCAAGGGGCTTAACGCCTCTCTGAGGACCCAAATTCGGCGGCCCGAAAAGGGCTTTCAAAACATTACGAAAGTGGCGGGAAACTAGGCGCGGGTGAGATGAAAGTCAAGCGCGTGGGCGCAGGCGCGCTTATCCCATCAGCCAGGCGGAGAGGGAGGCAAAAGACAAGGCCAGCGGGGGGAAAAGAACCATCATGCCGCGGACATGCTGGGCCCGGCGCAAATACATTAAAGAAACAAGCGGACACAGTACAAAAAGGCCAGCGGCAATTCCAATCAGGACAAACGACACCACCCCCCCATTTCCCGCCGCCGCCACGCCATCGGCCGTTTCCTGGACGAAATAAGCCATCGCCGAGGGCTCCAGCGAAAAAAAGACCAGAAAGGCCCCAACCAGCAGGAACAGCGGACCGGCTCCTTTGATTGTCAGGTGGTGGCTGGTGCGCCAAAACCGCTCAAAAAACATTGCTTTTCCTCTCAATATCAGGGCTCTAATTTACTGACTTTGTTCTAAAATGATACAGAGAATCGGTCAGAACGCGCGGCCCCTCTTAACAATCCTTAATTGCACCTCGCATGCCAGAAAGTCTTTACGCAGGCGCCCGCTCAAATCATTTGCCACCCCGATCGAGATGCTTCCGGTTGGCGGCAATTATGTGTTAGGAGGAGCCCGCGCGTCATATAACCCCCCGTTCCGGCAGGCAACCAGCCGGGCGCGCCCCATTTCTGGCGCAAAACACAAGGACCCCCGATGCCGAGTCAAAAATCAGAATATACGTTCGAAGATTTGATGGCCTGCGCCCATGGCGAACTGTTCGGCCCTGGCAACGCGCGGCTGCCTCTGCCACCGATGCTGATGTTCGACCGCATCACGCATATTGACGATTCGAGCGGCCAGCACGGCAAAGGCGTGATTCGCGCCGAACTGGATATCCGGCCTGACCTGTGGTTTTTCGACTGTCATTTCGAAACAGATCCGGTGATGCCCGGCTGTCTTGGGCTCGACGCCATGTGGCAATTGATCGGATTCTTTCTCGGGTGGAGCGGCGGCAAGGGCCGCGGCAGGGCGTCGGCGGCGGGCGAGGTCAAATTTACCGGCATGGTGCTGCCGGACGCCAAGCTGGTAACCTATGAAATTGAACTTAAACGAGTCATTATGCGGCGATTGGTGGTGGGCATCGGCGACGGCGTGATGAAGGTCGACGGCGAGCCTATTTACTCGGCCACGGATTTGCGGGTTGGCCTGTTTACCAACGTAACCAATTAAGAGGATCTTGGAATTATGCGGCGCGTTGTGGTTACAGGAATGGGCATCGTCTCCAGTATAGGGAACAACGCTGGGGAAGTTCTGGCTTCTCTGCGCGAAGGACGCTCGGGCATTGAGCACAATGAAGAATATGCCGAAATGGGATTCCGCTCTCATGTTTACGGGTCCATCAATATCGATCTTGACGACTTAATCGATCGGCGCGCCAAGCGCTTTATGGGCGATGCGGCGGCCTATTGCGCTATTGCGATGGATCAGGCCATTCAGGATGCGGGCCTTGAAGACAAGGACGTCTCCAATGAACGCACCGGAATCATTGTTGGATCAGGCGGTCCTTCGACGCGCAATATCCTGATCGCCTGCGATGCGGCGCGCGACCGAGGCCCGAGGAAAGTCGGCCCCTTCATGGTCCCGCGCAACATGTCGAGCAGCACTTCAGCAAATCTCGCTACACATTATAAGATCAAAGGCGTGAACTACACGATCAGTTCAGCCTGCTCAACCAGCGGCCACTGCATCGGCAACGCCGCCGAACAGATCATGTATGGCAAGCAGGACATTATGTTTGCCGGCGGCGGCGAAGAGATCGACTGGACCCTCTCCGTACTGTTCGACGCCATGGGCGCTCTGTCCTCCAAATATAACGATGCGCCGACGCGCGCCTCTCGCGCCTATGACGTCAATCGGGACGGCTTCGTCATCTCCGGCGGCGGGGGTTGTTTGGTTCTGGAGGAATTGGAGCATGCGCGCGCGCGCGGGGCTAAAATCTATGGCGAACTCGTGGGCTACGGCGCCACGTCGGACGGGGCCGATATGGTGGCCCCCTCAGGCGAGGGCGCCGTGCGGTGCATGCGCCAGGCCATAGAAGGGGTTGGACAAATCGACTACATTAACGCCCACGGCACCTCAACGCCGGTGGGCGACATGATCGAACTCAACGCCATTCGCGACGTCTTCGGCAGTGACATCCCCCCCATCAGTTCCACCAAATCTCTGACCGGACACAGCCAGGGCGCCACGGCGGTGCAAGAAGTGATTTATTCCTTGCTGATGCTGGTCAATCAATTCATCTGCGCGTCCGCCAATATCGACGAACTGGACCCGGAGGCGAAAGGACTGCCTGTCATCACAAAATTGCTCGATGGCTTGGACATGAAAACCGTCATGTCAAACAGTTTTGGTTTCGGCGGCACCAATTGCTCCTTAACTTTCAGCCGCGTGAGCACCTGAACCTATGTCCGACAAACCGAATTCTGATGATTTTCCCGCCGGCGCCTTGATGGCAAGCAAGCGCGGCCTGGTGATGGGGGTGGCCAATGATCATTCCATCGCCTGGGGCATCGCCAAGGCGCTGCACGCGCAGGGCGCCAAACTTGCCTTCACCTATCAGGGCGACGCGTTCGGCAAGCGGGTAAAGCCTCTGGCGGCTTCCCTTGACGCGGATCTGGTTCTGCCCTGCGATGTGGAAGATAGCGCCAGCATGGACGCGCTGTTTGATGCACTCAAGAATAACTGGGGCCAGCTTGATTTTGTGGTTCACGCGATTGCCTATTCAGACAAGGAAGAACTGGGCGGACGTTATGTCGACACCACGCGGAAAAACTTCCTGCGCTCCCTCGACATCTCGTGCTTTTCTTTTACCGACGTCGCGCGCCGCGCTGCGCCGTTGATGGGACAAGGCGGCGCGCTGGTGACGATGACCTATTTGGGCGCCGAACGCGTGGTGCCCAGCTACAATGTTATGGGCGTCGCAAAGGCGGCATTGGAAGCCTCCGTGCGCTATCTCGCCATGGATCTGGGCAAGGACAATATCCGCGTTAACGCGATTTCCGCAGGTCCCATGCGCACCCTGGCCGGATCGGCCGTCTCGGGCGCGCGCGCCATGTATAATTGGAACAAAAAACACGCGCCCCTCAAACACGCCGTTGATCTGCCTGATGTAGGCGGGGCCGGGCTCTATCTTCTCAGCGATCTGGCGTCCCGTGTCACCGGCGAAGTGCTGCATGTGGATTCAGGCTACAACACTCTGGCGATCCCGGACCTCACCGAATTGTAACTGACTTTTACACATCGAGGTTGGAGACCTGCAAAGCGTTGGTCTGGATAAATTCGCGCCGGGGCTCCACCACATCTCCCATCAGTTTAGTGAAAATGTCATCGGCTGAATCCAGTTCATTCACTTTGACCTGGAGGAGCGAGCGCTGACCAACGTCAAGCGTGGTTTCCCAAAGCTGGTCGGGATTCATCTCGCCCAAACCCTTATAGCGTTGAAGCGTCAGCCCCTTGCGGCCCGCCGCATAAATATTTTCAAGCAATTGGGACGGCGCCCGAATTTCCACTAGGGCGTCTTTACGGCGCAGTTTGGCCGCCTTGATATAAACTTCCTGCAATTCCTCCGCCCAGGCGTCAAGCCGCCGCGCTTCGGAGCTGTTCATGAGAGGCGCGTCGATCATGCGAACTTCCCTCACGCCGCGCAGCTCGCGCGTGAACACCAGTCCCCCATCATCTGTGGCCTCCCCGCTCCAGCCGCGTTCAATTTCCGGCGACAAGAGATCAAGGCGCCGCGCAATATAAGACGCCGCGTCTTTTCCTCTTTGCACGTCACTTAATGCATCCGGATTAAGCGCCCCTGCGATCGCCGCCTGCTCAACGACAAACTGAGAATATTTATGCGGCACTTTGTCGAGTAGTTTTTTCACTTCCCGCGCCCGGTCAATGATCTCTCTCAAATCATTCCCGGCCCGCTGATCTCCGGTGTGAAGGGTCAGAACCGTTTCCTCAGTCCCCTTCTCGACGAGATATTCCTCCAGCTCCGCCTCATCCTTTAGGTAACGCTCAGCGTTCCCCTTTTTAACTTTATAGAGCGGAGGTTGGGCAATATAGAGATAGCCCCGGTCAATCAATTCGGGCATCTGACGATAAAAGAACGTGAGCAACAATGTGCGGATATGAGCGCCATCAACATCGGCGTCCGTCATAATAATGACTTTGTGGTAGCGCAGCTTTTCGATATTAAAATCATCCCGGCCAATTCCCGTGCCCAAAGCTGTGATCAGCGTGCCGATCTCATTGGACGCCAGCTTCCGGTCATACCGCGCGCGCTCGACTTTAAGAATTTTGCCGCGCAGAGGCAGGATCGCCTGATTGGTGCGGTCGCGCGCCTGTTTGGCCGAGCCACCGGCGGAATCGCCCTCAACAATGAATATTTCTGATTTTGCCGGATCGCGTTCCTGACAATCAGCCAGTTTGCCCGGCAGATTGGCAACGTCGAAGGCGCTTTTACGGCGGGTAAGTTCGCGCGCCTTGCGGGCCGCTTCGCGCGCCGCGGCCGCCTCCACCACCTTGGCGACGATTGTTTTGGCCTCTGCGGGATG
>JAJFIM010000470.1 GCA_021774995.1 Alphaproteobacteria bacterium
GCTATTGAAATGAAAAACCCTGACGACGCGTTCACCCGAACCGTCATGGTGCATGGAAACGGTGAAGGCCACGCCCGCGTCTTCCCTTATGACGGCGACCTGACAAGACAACCAAAGCCAATTCGGATACAACATGCCGTCAAACTTGCGCTGGCGGGCTGTGAGGCCAAGCGGGTGCTCGTTTTGCTGGCTGGCGCCGGCGCCGACATGGTGCTTGTGGACCGGCTGACTCAAGGTCAATCCGACATCACCGGCGTTGAACTCATTCCGGCCGTCTTTGAATGGCCCGCACAACAAGAACGCCTGGGTTTGCGGAAGTTTTTCAACAAGCCCAACATTCGGATCGTGGGCGCAGAGGGCCGGGAATTTCTCGCACGAGACGACAGCAAATATGATTGCATCATATTCTCATGGTCCGGGGCCAGCCGGGGCTATTTTACGGGCGTGTCGGCGGCGGCCCCCGGCTACCTTCTGACAAAAGAAGGCCTGTCTGACATATTGTCCCACCTAACGCCCAATGGTCAATTCACCTTGCTCGCGGGAAACCGCGCCCGCGCGATGATCGCCGTGTCGGAATTGTTGCAGGAACAAGGCAAAAACGCGATTGAAAAAGCCTTCATGCTGGCGAGCGTATCCCCGCCCGATACGGAAAGGGATTATATTCTGTCCACTGCGGAAAATACGCGATTCCTTCTTGTTAAACCGAATGGCTTTTCCCCCGAAGACGCGGCCGAGGTGCAAGACATCGTCAAATCGAATAACCTGCATCTGATTTACGATCCTGATCATGAGCCGGAGAAACAGAACGTTATCCACAAGATGCTGAAGCGCGCCGACCCCTACAGCTTCATCAATGACATTATATGGCAATCTGGAGCAGCCGTTTATCCGGCAGTGGATGATCGGCCCTTTGCGGCTGACCCCTTCCCCATAAAAGCCTATTTATCTACAGATTTCTGGTTAGGACTAAAGAACCCGGATTTCCCTGGGCGGATCAACAATATCTGGAGGCTTAAGCTCTTCCACATGATTGTGGTGATCGGCCTCGTGGTCGCGAGCTTTGTTTTGATTCTGATTCCTCTGCTTGTCTCATACAACAGGCAAACGATTGGTCGGACTGTTGGGACTTCAAACCACATTATTTATTTTGCCTTCCTTGGAGCGGCCTTCATGTTCGTTGAGATGGGATTGATTCAGAAATTGAGGCTTCTTGTGGGTCATCCAGGCCATACGATCGCCATCGTCCTGGCTTCTGTGATTTTATTTACAGGTGTCGGAAGCTTCCACTCCGGTAAACTATTCGGTCGTGGATTTCTGACGTTTCGGCGGGCGGCCATTACCGCCGCCCTGACAATTGCAGCCACGCTCCTGCTTCTGGAAATCCTTATGCCTTTCCTGGTCGGCCTGCCGCGAATGCTCAAGCTTTTCCTGGCCTTTGGCGTCCCCGCAATACCAGCGTTTTTTATGGGGCAGCTATTTCCCCAGGGGCTTGCCGCTCTAACGCACTCGGAAAGACTCATTCCGCTTTCCATGGGCGTGAACGCAATGGCCGGAACCATAGCAGCTGGATTAGGCGTTGCGCTTGCTCCCATTGTCGGATTTCGCGCGGTCATTCTACTTGGCTGCGCACTTTATCTCATCGTCGCCTTTATGCCTCACCACGTCCGGACGGACATGGAGCGCGGCGCCCTGGGCTCTGGAGACGAGCCCAACAGTTGACCCAGCGCCCCGCCGCTTGATCGATACGGGGGGAAAACCCTCAAAGATTTCGCGCCCGACATATTCGCTCAGCGCACGGTCTCCCGCGGGCGCGAGGGAGATTTGGTAGATTATCCCGCGTTGGCGGCCTGCCGCACAATCCGCTCAGCGGGAAAGCGCACCGTCACCGTGGTGCCGGCGCCCAGTTCGCTTTGCAAATCGAGCGATCCGCTGTGCATTTCGACAAGAGATTTCGTGAGCGCCAGGCCAAGGCCGGTCCCATCGAATTGACGGTTAAGTTCATTGTCTACTTGTTTAAATGGCGCCAAAGCCACCGGGATGTCTTCAAGCGCAATGCCGATTCCCGTATCTGAAATCTGAAATACATAACCGGCATCCGGGCTGGACCAGGCCCGTAACGCAACGCCGCCTCCCTCTGATGTAAACTTGATCGCGTTGGAAAGCAGATTAATGAGAATCTGCTTGAGCTTGAGTTCATCAACAAAGAGCGGCGCCGCGTCATTCAACACCTCCCCCGTCAACCGCACGCCGCCCGTTTCAGCGCGCCCCCGCACGATGACCAGGCAAGATTCAATAACCTTGGAAACATCAACCACTTCCTCTCGCAGATTGGCCGCGCCCGATTCGATTTTGGATAGATTCAATATATCGTTAATGATATTCAGCAAATGCATTCCGGATTGATTGATATGGTCAGCATATTCGATGTAGTTTGAATCGCCTACGGGTCCATGCGTTTGTCTACTGATCGTCTCTGAAAACCCAATAATGGCGTTGAGCGGCGTGCGCAGCTCATGGCTCATATTGGCGAGAAAAGCGGATTTTGTTTGATTGGCCGTTTCAGCGGCTATCTTGGCGCTAAGCAATTCATCGCGCGCCGCCTTTTCCGGTCCCACGTCCCGCAAAATAAGAGAGTAGAGATGCCCGCCGCCATTGTTAATCTTAGACAAAGATATCGTAACCGGAAATTCCTCTCCGTCTTTGCGGATGGCCGCCAATTCGGACCGGCTGTCCATTTGAATGCTCGTGACCGACCCTTGAGAAAACCCCTGAACGAAATTCCCATGCGTTGATCGAAACCTCTCGGGAATCAATTTCTCAACGCTCATGCCAATTGCTTCTTTTTCAGCGTAGCCAAATACCCGCTCCGCCCCCCGGCTGAAAAGCGTAATGTTCAAATTATTATCGGCGAGAATAATCGCTTCTTTCGCAATCGTTAAAATGCCTGAAAGCATCTCGCGGCTCTTGCGCAGTTCGTGCTCCGCCGTCTGTTGCGCGGTGATATCCTGAACCGTCCCGGCCATGCGCACCGGCCGCCCTGAAGGGCTGAATTCCACTTCTCCCTGGCCATGCAATATCCGTATCGCGCCATCCGGCAAAATGATCCGGTGCTTGGTGTCATATCGCGCATTTCCTTCAAGCGCCTGCTGAACCAATTCTTCGATAAGCTGGCGATCATCGGGGTAAACGAGTTCCAGAAAGGCCGCATAATTGTCGTCAAAATCCCCCGGTTTTACACCGAAAATCCGGAATATCTGATCCGACCAAATGAGATGATCCGCCGCGACGTCCCATTCCCAACTGCCCATTTTGCCGATACGCTGCGCCTTTGCCAGACCCGCTTCGCTTGCGACGAGGTCTTTGTGAAACTCCCGCGCCTTGACCTCCCATTCTTGCTGCATCGCCAAAGCATGCCCGCCAAGCAACCTGATCGTCGCCCCGGCGATAACAAGCGCACTGACAACCCGCAGGACAAAACAGGAGACGCCGAACATGGCTTCAAAGTTTGCCGTGTTCAAAACAGAGGCGGGGAAAAAATCACCCGGCGTTGAAATCAATTGCGATGCGCCATAGAGCGCAAAACCCGCGCCGCCGATGAGCGCCGCGCGCCTGACCGGCTGTCCTTGTTTGAGTAAAGTTTTATCGAAGACATAGACATAAGCCGCCGCAAGAGCCGCAGGGACGCCCAAAGCCAGCCGTGTGAAAACTTCCAGCATGACCGGATCAGAGAACGTCCAGGCCGCTGCACACCAGATCACTTCAAAGCCGGTTAGTATGACCCACACCCGCCAGAGCCGCTGCACCCAGGCCTCAAGGGCAAACCGGAACAGAACCAGGTAAGAGAGGGCGGCGACGGCCAAAAGCCACTTTGTCTCTAAGTGTTCGGGGTCGAGCAGATCGAAAAGCGTCATCCATTCGAAAACGCCATGAATGATTCCGAAGACGGCGAGTGCAAAGAAACGCCGGCGAATATGTGACGCGCCGCTCGTGAACGCGCGATAAGCGACGAACACCCCCATAACGAAGAATGAAAGACCGTAGAGGGCTATTGTGAGAGTTGCGATATGGCTCATGGGCGCGTTGCTCAAAGTTAGCCGAAGGGGCGCGGGTTCCGTCAGTGATATGTACGCGGATCATAATGGCGTAAAATGGTTAACCTTGGATAACCAAGCAACGCAAGATACAACTTTACGGGGAAACTGCGCGCCGCCCTCTCTTAACAAATCTTTCTCACCTTCGAGGGGCGGCGGGTCGCAGCAAGGAAATATGCGGATTTCCCGCGCCCCCGCGTGAGTTGGGGCGCGCCATCGCACACGCGAATCAGCTATTCTCCTTCACCAGAGGAGAAAAATATCCGCTTATGGGACCCCTGGAGCATCTGGCGATCATCTGGTGCGGCGTTTTTGTCGCGATCTTTGCCGCGCGCAAAACCAAGCTCACCCCCGTTCTCTATTACCTGGCGGTCGGCGCGGTGCTGGTGAATACGGGCGTTCTGCCCGCTGAAAGCACGCCCTTCATTCGCGGTTTCGCCGAAATCGGCATTGTGGTGATTATGTTCGCCCTCGGTTTTGAGGAAACCACCAAGAATTTCCTGAAAAGCCTCAAGCGGAGCTGGGGAATAGCGTTTTTCGGCGCCGTGGCGCCGTTTTTTACCGCTTACTGGATCGCCGATTATTTCTGGCAAGACACCAGCATCGCTCTGATGTGCGGGCTGGCGATGACGGCGACGGCCGTGTCCTTGACCATGGTGTCGCTCAAAAACGAAGGACTGCAATCCACGCCGGCCGCAACCGGCATCATGACCTCCGCCGTGCTTGACGATATCGCCTCTCTGACCTTGGTGGCCATTCTGGTTCCCGTGGCGACCGGCGACGCCGCGTTAAGCTTGATCGATATTGAGTGGGTGCTTGGCAAAGCGCTTTTGTTCTTTGGGCTTGTAACGCTGTTGGGCGCGTGGATTTTTCCCCATATTGCCGTCGGCGTGTTGGCGCGCATTCCCCTGATCAGGCGCTATGGGATCAAGCATGTGCTGGCCTTTGCCGGCGGCGAACAGACCACACTGACCGTGCTGACCATCGCCGCGCTTGTCGGTATCGCCGCGCACGCCATGGGCTTCCACCCGGCGGTCGGCGCCTATATGGCGGGTCTGGTGATCAAGGAGGAGTATTTCGAATTCCTGCAACACCCGGAAATAAATTATTACGAGAACACCAAGAAGATCGTCGACGACATCGCATTTTCCTGGATCGGGCCGGTGTTCTTTGTCGAACTCGGCTCTAAAATCGTCTTTGACTGGGATATTTTCTTATCCGTTATCCCGCAAACGGTCTTTCTTACGCTCAGTCTGATTGCGGCGCAAATCTCCTCGGCGGGCCTGGCCGCGCGTTACACAGGGCGCTTTGATTGGCCTGAAAGCCTGATGATCGGTTTCGGCATGCTGGGCCGGGCCGAATTGGCTTTTGTTGTCATCGACATCGCCTATGTGCAAAACAATATTTTGAACGCGGAGGCTTTCTATACGTTGATGTTCACCGCCTTCTGGCTAAATCTGGCCGTGCCGATTTCCATTGCGTGGTGGAAACCTTATTTTATGCGCCGCGCGGGCGAGAGCTAAAGGTCTAAAATATGATATTGGAAGTCGCCATACTGGATATAAAGCGAGGTCTGGAACAAGAGTTTGAGGCCGCTTTCGCCAAAGCTCAGATAATTATCTCAAGCATGGATGGTTATGCATCGCATCAGCTTCAAAATTGCATTGAAAAATCCAACCGCTATATTCTGCTGGTTAACTGGGAGACTCTGGAAAATCATACCGTTGGATTCAGAGGGTCAGAAAAATATCGGGAATGGCGCGAATTGTTGCACCACTTCTATGAACCCTTGCCCGAAGTTGAACATTACAGAGCAGTGTTTGAAAATATTTGAGAGAAAGAGAGCGTGATGCCAAAACTAGACCTAAAGATTCCGCCGCCCGTGGTCATGATCATCGTTGGCGCAGCGATGTGGCTGATCTCAAAAACATTTCCGGGCATTCCTGTGGATGCTGAAATAAAACGCGCGGCCTTCGGCGTGATGGCCCTTATCGGAGTGCTTTTCGCGGCGACGGGAATCCGCTCGTTCAAAAAAGCTAAAACGACAATCAACCCCACAACGCCCGGCAGCGCGTCTTCGCTTGTCACCTCCGGCGTTTACAAATTCACGCGCAACCCGATGTATGTGGGATTGCTGTGCGTGCTCATCGGCTGGGGCGTCTTTTTAGCAAACCTCTTCGCCCTCGCCTTCATCGCCTGCTTTGTCTTTTACATGAACCGCTTTCAAATCGGCCCGGAAGAGCGCGCGTTGGAGTCGCTGTTCGGCGACGCCTTTACGGCGTATAAAATACAAGTGCGCCGGTGGCTATAGGCGGGACGCAAAATGGCTGAACTAAAAACCAGCTTTTCCTGCCTCTATATCAAGAAACTGGAGGATGTGGACTTGAAGGTACTGGAAAAGCTGATGCTATCTCCGGTGAAAGACATGCGGAAAAAATACGCTTACGCGGGAATGACATAATTGGGAGAATTTATGAATCTACATCTCCACCCACTTCATCGACCTCACCCTCGTTTCCATCTGCGCTTTCAGACTCAACTTCCTCGTTTTCATCCAGGCTCTCAACCTCAACCACAGCGGTGCGCGTTGCGTCTATGGTGTCCAGCACCCAGTCCATGAGTTGCGGGGCGATCTCGCCCAGGGCTTCGTTAAAGGCCAGAACGATGGATTTGGCGCCTGCGCCGCGCGCGCGCACTTCGCGTTCAAACACTTTTGACGCCAGAATATCGGCGCTGGCTTGCTCGACAAGCACAAATTTAATCCGTATGCGGGCGCTGCGCCGTCCGCCGCCTTCGGCCTGAAACGCTTGAAGCGTGCTTTGCAGCAGATAAGGCGCCCGCATCCCGGCGCGGCCGGGCGCCACCAGCTCCAACGCGCCCGTTCGGTCAAAACTTTCCACCAGCAAGCCCTGCACCAGGCGCGGCGCCCGATCGCTCCACAACGCGCCGGTGATGTAGTTCACCTCCACTTGCGACGTCCACATGGCGATGCGGTCCGTGTCCAGAGTGCGCGAAGCGACAGGCTCGTCAATCAGCAAGCGCCAATTGCGCTTTTCATAGACGCGGTCCGTCTCATGCGCGGACAGCGCGTAGATTTGCGGCGCAGGCCCCGAGCCCGGCAGATCCACGAGCGAGCCGCAGGCGGCAAGCCCCAGCGCGCCGCCCAAAGCCAAAATCTTCACCAATCTTTTCCCCCACATGGCGCGCTCCTTTATCACGTGCTTATCCTCTTATTCAGCCTCGACCTCGGCGGCGTAATTGCCCGACAGATAACGCGCCGGATCGCTCTCAAAGCGCCCCAACACCCGGTCGAGCGTACGCACGAGTTGCCGCGTCTCCGAAACAAACAATCCAAACTCGGCCAATCCGTCGTCCGCAAAGGCGCGGATAGAAGCGCTGTTGTCGGTCACCACGTCATTGGCGCTGTTGGCCAAATCGCCATAAGCGCGTACGGCCTCTGTCGCCTCTTCGATGAGGGCGCGGCCGTCCTCGTCAACCAGACCGGATAAATTCGTCGATAATTCACGAACAGCGCTGGTGGCCTCAGCCAGATCAGCCGATATGGCGGCGCCGTTGGCCAGAATGGAATCAATCTCTTGCGTGCGATCCGCCGCCGCATGGCTGACCGCTTCCAGATTGTCCAGGAAATTGGCAAAGCTCTCCTGGTTTTCTTCACCCAGCGCCTGTTGCACCTGCAAGATCACCCGGTTGGCGCCGGTCAGAACATCGGGCGCGCCGGAAAAAAGCGATTGAAACAGAGACGGCGTCGCCACGATGGAGGGCACTTCTTCGTCCTCCGCCATCACAAGGGGTTTGGATTCTGGCCCGCCGCCCGCCAAAGCAATGTAGGCGACGCCCGTCAGACCGATAAATTCAAACGTCGCCACTGAATCCTGCGACACGGGCGTTGCCGAATCAATCCTGACATGCGCGAAAACGCGGCTTGGGTTTTCCGGATCCAAAGTCAGCCGCGTCACCTCTCCGACTTTAATTCCGTTATAGCGCACGTCGCCGCCACGGCTGAGGCCCGTCACATTGGATTCGAAAATAATATTGTATTCGGAAAATTCGCGGTCGATCTCAACTTTCGCCAGCCAGAGAACAAAAAGGAA
>JAJFIM010000048.1 GCA_021774995.1 Alphaproteobacteria bacterium
CGGGAGAAAAATAAGGGTCAAATATTTATTATCAATGAGCGAGAGAATAGCTCGATAATTTCTGTCAATGCCATAAAGAACAGCCCGGTCACGGCTGTCGCCGCTGCTCCGCAAATCGAGCGATACTTGATTAATAAAAAACACAATGAGGCAGCAGAAGCAGAAATAAACCGCTTGCGCTCGTCGGCAGAGATCGAATACATTAACGCATTAGTGCCTGTAGTTAGCGCGGAAGAGTCTGCTGTGATAGGGGATATAAATGCGCCAGAAGAGGTGGGCGCAGACAAATCAATCGAACTTGGCATTAAAGGGCTAATATCACAGTAACTTTCTTGTCAACAATTTTTATATCTCTTGGTAGGCTTAAGTGGTATGAATTAAAGATTCTGAACTAATAAATAGAATGTACACATGAAATTATTATTATGGTTGTTTGCGCTGTTCTTAGTTACGTGGGTTAACACTGTTGGCGCCGTGGATGCTAGGTATGTTCTGCTTGGTCCGGGGGATGTATTGAAGGTATCTGTCTATGGTAACCCGGACCTTGCTACTGATGTGATGGTGAGTGAGTCTGGGAATATTACTTTTCCGCTGTTGGGCGAGGTTGTTGTTGATGGTTTGACCCCGTCTGCAGCCGAAAAAAAGATAGCAGACTTGCTGGAGAGCGGAGGCTTTCTGCGCAAACCGCAGGTCAGTATTCTTGCTACTTCGTTGCAGAGTCAGCAAGTCTCCGTACTCGGTTACGTCCATAGGCAGGGTCGTTATCCTATCGAGGGCAAGCGCAGCTTGACGGATGTACTCGCTATGGCGGGTGGGGTGAATCCTGAAGGTGGTGATCTGGTTACCCTGATGCGTGCTAACGGTATTGAATCTACTAAAGAAGTGATCGACATGTTTGTAATGATTCGCTCCAGCAGTATGAGCCAAAACATGAATATACGTGGCGGCGATCTCATCTACGTTGAGCGTGCTCCCCAGTTTTATATCTATGGGGAAGTACAGCGTGCTGGCGTTTTTCGGCTTGAGCGTAACATGACGGTGGTGCAAGCACTCTCAGTGGGTGGCGGGCTAACTCCGCGTGGCACCGAACGTGGCGTACGCATCCAGCGTCGCGATGCAGAAGGAAATCTACAGATACTCAAAGTGGATCTTGGCGAGCCAGTTCAGCCCGATGATGTGGTCTACATCCGGGAAAGCTTGTTTTGATGCCCTCGTTAAATGGTTAACGGTATAAATATTAGATCAGGAATAGGGTAAATCACTCCAAATGAACTTCTCCCAACTTTTCCTTATTCTGCGTGCTCGCTATAAGATTATCTTGCTTGTACTTGTTGTGACAGTCATGACGACTCTTCTGGTTAGTTTGTTATTACCCAAAACTTACAAGGCAGATACGACACTCATGCTTACCCAGATGGGTACAGACCCAGTCACAGGAATGATTTTTCCTGCGCAAATGATGCCTGGTTATATGGCGACGCAGTTGGATGTCATTAACAGCACCAGTACTGCACTGATGGTGGTGAATAGCCTCAGACTGGACCAGAATGAGGCTATCAAACAGCAGTTTGAGGATAGCGATAGTCAGAATAGTATCCGTCACTGGTTGGCTGACTTGCTTCTTGCAAATCTTAGTGTAGAACCTTCACGTGAGAGCGGTGTGATCAGTATTAACTACAAGGGTGCGGATCCAGTGTTTGTTGCAGCTATGGCAAACGCTTTCGGTGAGGCTTATCAGGAGATCAGCATTCGACTGAAGGTGGAGCCTTCGCAGAAGGCCGCCGTTTATTTCACTGATCAGATTAATGTATTGCGTGATCAGATGGAGATAGCTCAGAAAAAACTTTCTCAGTACCAACAAGACGAAGGTATTGTCAATGTAGACTATCGTCTCGATGTTGAAACAAGTCGGCTTAATGAGCTGTCTAGTCAGTTGGTTATGGCTCAAGGGGAGGTGATGGGAGCGACGTCGGATCAGAATAACAATAATCGCGGTGGTGAAGGTCAGAGTATTGTTACCAATTCGCTGGTTAATAGCCTCAAAATAAACTTAGCCCAGGCTGAGTCAAATTTTGCCGATATCTCACAGAAGCTGGGGATCAATCATCCCAGCTACGAAGGAGCAAAGGCTGAAGTGGAAAAGATGCGGCTCGAACTCAACAGGCATGTTAACGCCACCTCGCGTAACGCTATCAGCCGTGAAGCCGAAATTCGTAGTGCACTAGAAGATCAAAAAAACAATATACTAGCCCTCAATAAGGCGCGTGATGAACTCCAGCTTCTCGTTAGAGAAGTGGAGGGCGCGCAAAGCGCCTATGAGAGTGCTATGCAGCGTTTAAATCAGACCAGTCTTGAAGGGCAGTCCAACCTGTCCAGTGTTTCGTTACTTGATCTGGCTGTGCCTCCAGTTACGCATGACAGTCCAAAATTACTTCTCAATATGTTGCTATCGGTATTTCTCGGCACTTTGCTTGGACTGGGTTTTGGCTTGCTGGCCGAAATGCTTGACCGGCGTGTACGCTCTGCTGAAGATCTGGTGGAAGTGCTACAAGCACCAGTTCTTGGTGTGATCAAGAGGAATACGCCCGAACATCGGCGTTTCCGATTATTCTGGCCATCTTTGATGCGATTTCATTCCAGACCAAAAATTGGGAGCAGAACATGAGCGCCCTAGTTCCTCCAAAAGCAAAACACTCTATTAATCCTGGTATTGCTCCTCTGAATGAATCCGTTTTCGGCCGTAAGTTCACCATGGGCCGCATTTTGTTGGAGATGGGGAAAATTACGGCAGAAGACGCAGAAAAAGTGCTGCGACTACAGAAAGAGAGTGATATGCGCTTCGGTGACGCTGCGCAGCAATTGGGTTTGATCACTGAGGAAGATATCCAGCAGGTGTTAGCACATCAGTTTGACTATCCTTATCTGTTGCCGGATCAGGGAAACTATTCGCCAGAACTGGTGGTGGCTTACCAGCCGTTCTGTGCCCAGGTGGAAGTTTTTCGCGCTGTTCGTAGTCAATTGATGGTGCGCTGGTTTTCTGATGAGATCAAAACATTGACTGTGGTCAGCACCAATCTGGGTGAAAGAGCAAGTCTTTTTGCCGCCAACCTCGCGGTGGTATTTTCGCAATTGGGAGCGCGCACATTGCTCATCGATGCTAATCTGCGTTGCCCATACCAGCATAAAATTTTCAATTTGGAAAACGGGCAAGGCTTATCCGACGTCCTTGTCGGTCGTGCTGCGATTCTTGATGTGATTCACAAAGTAGAGGCATTCGTTGACCTAACTGTGTTGCCGGCCGGAACACTTCCGCCCAATCCACTGGAGCT
>JAJFIM010000471.1 GCA_021774995.1 Alphaproteobacteria bacterium
CCCCTCAGCCTGGGATAAAATCACCACCAGATTACGACAAACAGTGATTAGCTTCTTGCAACGAAGGGCGGAACACAATCTCCGCCAGCGGACACATCACTCATGAACAATAGCGCCCGGCCCAGACCTGTTTCGATTGCCATTGCCGCTCTGGGCGGACAGGGCGGCGGGGTATTGTCCAACTGGATTGTCGATCTGGCAGGCAACGCCGATCATCTGGCGCAATACACTTCAGTGCCCGGCGTGGCGCAGCGCACCGGCACGACAATTTATTATATTGAAATTTTCCCCAAAGCCGACACTCAAGGCCAGGCGCCCGTTTTCGCGCTCAATCCGGTTCCGGGAAATGTCGATATCGTGATTGCCGCCGAATGGATGGAAGCGGGCCGGGCCATCGGGCGGGGGTTTGTCACTCAGGACACCACAACATTGATCGCCTCGACGCACAGGGTTTATTCCATCACCGAGAAGTCCGCCATGGGAGAGGGCATTACAGACGCCTCATTCGTGCAGGAGGCTGCACGGGAAAGTGCGCGGCGCCTTGTGCATTTTGATATGATGAAGGCCGCTCAAGACACAGGCAGCGTCATCAGCGCCGTTCTGTTTGGCGCGCTGGCGGGGTCAAAGGCGCTTCCCTTTGAGAAATCCGCTTTTGAAGAAACGATCTCCCGCAGCGGCATTGCCGTTGAAACAAATCTGGCTGGCTTTAAAGAAGGGTATCGTTTGGCGGGAATGCGCGGTGAAGGCGCGCCAGACACAGCGGCGCCGTCAGAAGAAAAAACCCCGCCTGAAGAGCGACCGCTTGGCCGGCAAATACGGCAAACTTTCCCCAATCCCTGCCATGACATTCTGCAGGCCGGACTCATTCGAACGCTTGACTATCAAGATGAAGCTTATGGGACCGCTTACCTTGAGCAGATGGAAAATATTCTGGCCCTGGATGATGACACACGGCATCACCGCCTTACTCAGGAGACCGGACGCCACCTGGCCCTCTGGATGACCTATGAAGACACCATACGTGTTGCCGATCTGAAAATTCGCGAAAAACGCTTCACGCATATCGCACAAGAAACAGGCGCCACACGGACGCAGGTCGTGCATGTGGTTGATTACGTGCACCCCCGCGTTGAAGAAATTTGCGACACGCTTCCCGCCCCCTTCGGCCGCTTCATCATGAGTGCCCCGAAACTGAAAAATTGGCTGGGGCGACGGCTGAAAAAAGGGCGGCGCATCAAAACAAGTAAGCTGTCTGGTTTCCTGTTGTTCGCAATGATCGCGTCTTTGCGACGATGGCGGCGCGGCACATACCGATATGGCATAGAGCACGGGCGCATTCTCGCCTGGCTCGCGCGCATAAAAGAGACAGCCGGAAGAGATTATGATCTGGCGGTTGAAATCGCCGCCTGTCAGCGCCTTGTGAAAGGCTATGGCGACACACATGCGCGGGGCTTGAAAAACTTTAACCTCATCATGGAAGCCCTCGACGCCGCTCAGCCGGACAACACAAACGCCGCTCTGGTTCGGCGCTTGCGCGATGCGGCTCTGGCCGATGAAGCGGGCGCCGCACTGCAATCAGAATTGGAATTCCTCAGCGTTGCGCCGGCTGCCTGATTCCCCTTATTTAGGCACAACCGCCGTGGTCTCAATTTCGATCTTAGCCCTGTCTTCTACAAGGGCGGAGACTTCCACCGCCGCCATTGCAGGGTAATTCTGGCCCATGATTTCGCGATAAGTTGCGCCGATATCTTTCAGGCGGGAAACATATTCTTTTTTATTCGTAAAATACCATGTCATGCGCACGACATGTTCCGGTCCCGCATCCGCCACCGCCAGAACATCTCTCGTGTTAATCAAGACCTGTTTAAGTTGATCAACAAAATCATCCGATTCAAAAACATTTTTTTCATTCCACCCGACCTGACCTGCAACAAAGACTAGGCGGCCTTCGGCGCTGACGCCGTTTGAATATCCTTTAGGGCGTTCCCAGCCATCGGGGAGAAGATGTTTCATATATGTTTGCCTTTATTATTCATCATCCGATCCTAATAGATACGGCGTCATGGCGGCGCGCATCTCTTCAGGAAAAGGTACGGCACAATAATCTGTAAGATTGGCGTATACAAGAACGGCTTTCGCCGCCAAGCGCTTTTCACCTTCACAAACGGCCGTAACCGAAACCGTACAAGATGTCCGGCCCAAATCCAGCACGATAAGAGAAAATTCAAGCATATCTTCAAGCATACTGGGGCGGAAAAAATCCGCCTCAATATGAACCGTAGGCGTTGCCACCCTGTTCTCCAGCGCCATCTTTCGCAAACCTGTCCCGATCGCATCGGAAAACCAGCTTTCGACCACCCCATCGACCATCTGAAAATAGCGGGGATAATATACGATACCGGCAGGATCAGTATCGGCAAATCGCACACGCCAATCTAATCTGAATACGCTCATGTTGGCTTGTGATTCGCGAGAACCTGATTGGCGATGATCACCTTCTGCACTTCAGATGCGCCTTCATAGATTCTGAGCGCGCGAATTTCGCGGTACAATTCCTCAACCTTTACGCCCTTCACAACACCCAGGCCTCCAAAAATCTGAACGGCTTTGTCGATGACGTCTTGCGCGGCTTCCGTGGCGTAATATTTCGCCATGGCCGCTTCGCGCGTCACGCGCGGCTGACCGTTGTCTTTAGTCCAGGCCGAACGGTAAACAAGAAGCGCGCTCGCGTCCACCGCCAACGCCATTTCCGCGATCATGCCTTGAATTAATTGCTGATCGGAAAGAACGCCGCCAAATATTTGCCTTGTACTGGCGCGCATCGTCGCTTCGTCCAGCGCCCGCCGCGCAAGGCCCAAAGCCGCCGCGCCCACTGTCGAGCGAAACACATCCAAAGTCGCCATAGCGATTTTAAAACCCTGCCCCGTCTCGCCAAGAAGATGGGCCGCCGGCGTCTTGCAATCGTTAAACCGTACAACGGATAAGGGGTGGGGCGCCATGGTGTCGATGCGCTCTGAAGCGTCAAGTCCCGGCGCGTCCGCGTCAACTACAAGCGCGCTGATCCCGCGCGCGCCGGAAATGGATTCGGTGCGCGCGAAAACGACATAAAAATCAGCGATCCCGCCATTGGATATAAACGTCTTGACGCCGTTGATTT
>JAJFIM010000472.1 GCA_021774995.1 Alphaproteobacteria bacterium
GGGGGCGCAAGAATTGGCGCTCCCGCCGGACTTTATGTGGACGCCCCGTTGGAAACGGCTCTGGGGGAATATGATATCAAGAAGAACGCTAATGTTCGGCTGGGGCCATTCACAACCGCTAAGAAGCTGACAACGCTCGCATCCGGGTTACATGTTCGCGGGCTGGGGCGTGAGAATATGGGGGATTGGATATTGGTGGCGCGCGACGATATTGCGCTGGGCTATATTTACGGGCCGTTGTTGAAGAAAAGCGCGGGCGGAGATTTGGTCTTGGCGGGAGGGCCCGCAGTCGCGCCAACCTATTGCCGCGCTTTTTCACATGAAATTAACTTAGGCGATGGCCGCCATGAAATCTCGCAAGGGTTTGCCTGCCGTAATGGGGTCGGGGCCTGGCGCCTGGCGCCCAAGATGTGACGGCTGCAAGCGCAGCCCGGCGTTTTTTCGCGCCGCTCTTCGCGAAGCCGCGCGCCTCAGCGCGCTGGCGTGAGGGTAATTTAGAGCCGGGGCGGCTCAAGGCTGCAAGCGCAGCCCGGCGTTTTTTCGCGCCGCTCTTCGCGAAGCCGCGCGCCTCAGCGCGCTGGCGTGAGCGTAATAATGTCTAGACTTCGTCTTCGCATGACTCGACGATAGCGGCGATAAAAAGCTGGGGCGCCGTCAGATCAAGGTCCTGGCCGTGCCAACTCAGCCAATCCGTGAAGAGGGCCGCGACTTCATCACTGCGCATATCCATCGTGCAATTTTCCAACCAGACAATGGATTCAAAATCATTGTAGATGGAGAGTGTCAGAAACCACTGATCGAGCAAGCCCTGAACATAGATATCCCGAAAATCCTCACTCATCTCCATATAATCATCCCCTGTATTGTAGGAGAAGATGGATTCCGCCATTGCGGGCGACATAAACAGCGCCGCGCTGGCGAGAAAGGCTATGAGGCGTTTTTTCATGGTTTACGGGTTTTTTCCATCATATTTATTTTCAGTTGATACCGCATAAAGACCAAGAAGGGCAGGCTTAATTCAGCACTGCCCTTCCGGTATACGCAACATATAGCTCTACGAGCTGCGTTATTCGGCAGCCGTTTGGATTTTAGCGGCGCTTTCCCCTGATTCCAAAGGAATGGCGTCGAGAACCCAGCCCTTCACGTTCCGCCGCGCCGGACTTGGCACCGCATAAGCGACTTTGCCTGCATTGCGCGCGATTTCATCGGAGTCGATGCGCCAACCGCGTCCTTCCCACTCTTTGATGAATTCTCTGTATTTGCTCACGCACTGATCGGACGGCACCAGGATCTCTTTTGTGTTGGTGCGCGGCGTTAAGACGGGACGCAAATTAAGTAAGACATCGCGGTCTTGCATCACCACGAATTCATTTCGCTCGGTAAAGGCTTCGTCATTCTCCGCCTCGGTCATGAAATTCCGCATATTGACGAGGAAGAGGCTCGTTTGCCCTTCGCTGATCGGGGTCTCATAGAGATATTGATGAATTGAGATTTTGGGCGTGGGGTGAATATAGGTCCAAACTTGGGCGGGGCCGTGATGGCCGGTGCCCACTTCCACCACAGCCGATTCGTGGCGGCCTGAAACGTCCCGCATTTTTTCGTTTGTGAGCGGGGGCGCAGGGGGCGTGTTATAGAATCCGACGCCCCACTCGCTATCAACAAACCGCAATTCGGGTACGTAATTCTCGCCTTCAGCCGTGGCGATGTGCGTTGTATGCACAAATTCATTATGCGCCGGATCAATGCCGTTTTCGACCGACCGTTTGTAGTCGAAGTCGAAAATATAATGCTGGATAGTGAAGGCCCAGCCCTCATCGTCCCATTCAGGAATTTCCATGATCGGCGGGCGTTCGCTTTCCGGCAAGTCGCCCAAAAATGCGAACACCAATCCATAGCGCTCTTCCACCGGATAGGCGTCAACGCGGGCGCGGCTCGGGATCTTGGCGTCGGGTCCAAGTGACGGGATGCGCGTGCATTTGCCTTCGCCATTGAATGTCCACCCATGATAGGGACATTCAACGCAATCGCCTTTCACTTTGCCTGTGCTGAGAGAGGCGCCGCGGTGAACGCACACATCGCTCAGACACTGCGCTTTCCCGGCGCCATCCCTGAACAGAACGAAATCCTGCCCGAGCATGGAGCGCTTAACGGGCTTGTCTGTGATTTCTCCGCTTTGGGCGGCGGGATACCAAAAATTAATGAACATCCAACGTCTCCGAATTTGCTATATGAATGGAATCTGCCTCATACAGGGAGGCATATACTAGAATCGTTCAACTCTACGGTACAGTATGAATGTGAGTGATGATTTGATTTACATCAAATTGCCGATTTTCGCATAGACCAAGGTTAAGCGTTAAGAAAGGCCTCTTTTCCAAGCAATATGGGGGTTTTGACAGTAAGAGTTTAAGGGCGATTTTTCAGATAAGCGCGATGCGTCCATGGGGTGGCACTAAAATAACGGATCTTGAGGCCAATTTTTTGTTTATGCTAAGCGGAAAGCCGAAAGTGGTAATGGAAACTTGAAATAACCGCTGGAGAAGCGTATGTGCGCTCCCACCGGGCTTCAATGTTTTCGAAAATTTTTCTCTTTTAATATGTGAGTAATTGCGTGCGAACGGACCGTAAGACCAACAAAAACCTTCCAAAAACCGGTGATGTGGATTCAGTGGTGATCCGCTTTGCGGGGGACTCAGGCGACGGCATTCAATTGCTGGGCGCGCAGTTCACAACATCCACGGCTCTGGCGGGGAGCGGCCTCAGCACCTTTCCTGATTTTCCGGCGGAAATTCGCGCGCCGCTTGGCACGACATTCGGCGTATCAGCCTATCAGATCAAATTTGGCGCGCGCAAAATTTTCACATCCGGCGATCAGCCCGACGTGCTGGTGGCGCTCAATCCCGCCGCGCTTAAAGTCAATGTGGGGCTTCTGCTGGAGGGAAGCCTCATTGTCGTTGATACGGGAACGTTCATCGAGCGCAATTTTAAGAAGGCGCATATTGAGACTAATCCACTGGAAGATGGATCGCTGGGCAAGTTTCAGGTTTTGAAAGTCGATATCTCGCGGCTGACCTTGGAAGCGGTGAAAGAGTTCGGGCTTGGCAATAAGGATGCTTTGCGCTGTAAAAATCTTTGGGCGCTCGGGCTCATGCTGTGGATGTTCGATCATGATCGCGCATCGACCATTGACTGGCTCAAGGTAAAATTTGCGAATAAGGAAAACATCGGCGCCGCCAATATTGCCGCCCTGAACGCCGGTCACGCCTTTGGCGAAACGTCGGAATTGTCGGGCGATATGCGGCGCTATCACGTCGGCGCGGCGGAAGCTTTGGAGCCGGGACTCTATCGCACTGTCACGGGGGCGCAAGCGCTTTCCTGGGGACTGGCGGCGGCCGGGCAATTGGCGAAAACGCCGCTTGTGTTTTGTTCTTATCCCATTACGCCGGCCTCGCCCTTGCTGCACCTTCTGTCGCAGATGAAAGACTTTGATGTCATCACCTTTCAGGCGGAAGATGAAATTGCGGCAGTGTGTTCGGCGCTCGGCGCTTCCTTTGCCGGATCAATCGGGGTGACATCGAGTTCCGGGCCGGGCATTGCGTTGAAAGGCGAAGCCATGGGGCTGGCCATTTCAACGGAATTACCCCTGATCATTGTGAACTCTCAGCGCGGCGGGCCTTCAACGGGCTTGCCAACAAAAACTGAACAATCGGATCTCTACCAGGCGGTGTATGGCCGCAATGGCGATGCGCCCATGCCGGTTCTGGCCACGCGCTCGCCTGGGGATTGTTTCTTTGTCGCCGTGGAGGCGGTGCGGCTTGCGGTAAAATATATGACGCCGGTGATGATCTTAACCGACGGCTATATCGGCAATGCGGCGGAGCCGTGGAAATTGCCTGACTTTAATGCGCTGCCGTCCATCACCGTGCATCAGGAAACGGAGCGCGCGCCGGGCGCGGAGCCTTTCAACCCTTCCGCGCGTGATCCTGAAACCCTGGCGCGGGCCTGGGCGAAACCCGGCACAAAGGGGCTGGAGCATAGGATTGGCGGCATGGAGAAATCATATGAGTCGGGACACATTTCTTATGATCCGGCCAATCATCAGAAAATGACGCATATCAGGCGCGACAAGATTGCCGGCATCGCCGAAGATATTCCGCTTCAGGAAGTTGATTTTGGCGCCGAATCCGGGCGCCTGGCTGTGATCGGTTGGGGGTCGACC
>JAJFIM010000473.1 GCA_021774995.1 Alphaproteobacteria bacterium
GGATTCCGGAACGCGCTTTAGCCATGCGGCGAAGCCAGATCTGGCATTGGCTCTATCATCGCGGGGTGCGCTCTTTTCTGGAAATGACCAATGTTTCCAAAGGGATGCGCCAGCTTCTGTCGGAGACCTTTTCGCTGGAGCGCCCCTCAGTCGTCAGCGCGCAAATCTCAAGCGACGGCACGCGCAAATGGCTGCTCCGTTTGAGTCCCGGCGTTGAGGTCGAGACCGTTTACATTCCCGAAAAGGGGCGTGGCGCGTTGTGCATTTCCAGCCAGGTCGGGTGTACCCTGAACTGCACATTCTGTCACACGGGTACGCAAAAACTCGTGCGCAATCTCACCCCCGGCGAGATTGTGGCGCAATTGCTGCTGGCGCGCGATGCGCTAGAGGATTGGCCGGAAATCGGCGTTGGCGGCGGGGCTGAGACGCGGGCCATCACCAATATCGTCATGATGGGCATGGGCGAGCCGCTCTATAATTTCGACAATGTGGCCCAAGCCCTTGCGATCATTTCCGATGGCGACGGAATCGCCATTTCCAAGAGGCGGATCACGCTTTCCACCGCCGGCGTCGTCCCGGAAATAAGCCGCTGCGGCGATGAGATTGGCGTCATGCTGGCCATCTCCCTCCACGCCGTGCGCGACGATGTGCGCGATTGCCTCGTTCCCCTCAATAAAAAATACCCCATAAAAGAATTGATGGATGCATGCCGCGCCTATCCGGGTCTGGCCAATTCGCGGCGGATCACCTTTGAATATGTCATGCTAAAGGGCGTCAATGATTCGGCAGCGGACGCAAAGGAGCTGGTGCGTCTGCTGAAGGGCATACCCGCCAAGGTTAATCTCATCCCCTTCAATGCCTGGCCGGGGGCGCCTTATGAATGTGCGGACGAAAAGACGATTGACGCCTTTGCCCGCGTGTTACTGCGCGCCGGATATGCCAGCCCGGTCAGGAAACCCCGCGGCCGCGATATTCAGGCGGCGTGCGGGCAGTTGAAATCGGCAAGCGAAAAACAGCGCGCCAGCCAAAGGCGCGGCCTATGAAGGCGGGATGAAGGAGGGCCTCAATGCATATCCGGGTTAATGACACCCGCCTTTTTTTTGACGTGGACGGTGTCAAGCTGGCTGAGGATGGAGACTTCTTGGCGGAGCGCCCGACGCTGATTGTGCTCCATGGCGGCCCAGGTTTTGACCATGCATTTTTTGGAAACGATCACGCGGCTCTCCGTGATCACGCGCAAATCATCTATGTGGAATTTCGCGGCAATGGCCTGTCGGAACGCACGCCGCAAGAATACCTAAATCTCGATCAGTGGACGGATGATATTGCGGAGTTTATAAATACTCTGGGCATTGAAAAACCAGTTCTTCTTGGGTTTTCGTTTGGCGGGTTTATCGCCACGAAATTCGCGGCCCGCTATCCCGGCAAACTCTCCAAAGTGATCTTGGTCAGCACACTGGCTAAAGTGATCCCTGAGCGCAGCGTGGAAATGTTCGCTCGCCTGGGCGGCGAGGAGGCGCGGGCGGTTGCAACAGCGCTTTTTGCCGGGGGTGGGCCGCCGGTACAGCAACGTTTCTTCGAAATCTGCATCCCGCTGTATTGGGCGCGTAATCCGCGGATTGACCGGTTTCCCCGCAGCAACGGTCCGGCCGAACTTTTTGATCATTTGATCGAAAACATTATTCCGATAATGGACTTAGAAGAAGAGGCGCAGGCCATTAAGTGTCCAACCCTGGTAATTTCCGGCAGCGAGGATCCAATTACCACGCCTGACGATATGGATGATCTCGCTTCCGCCATTCCTGACGCCCTCCTGACTTTCGAGCGGATTATTGGCGCGCGCCATTTCATTGCCGATGATGATCCGGGCCGCTATTTTGACCTTATTCGTCGATTTATTTCGCCGTGAATTCCAAATGGTTTTAAAAGTTGGATTTTTTTGATATGGAAAACTCGAATTGACCAAAGAAAAAGCGAAATCGCCGCAGGACCTCCTCGCCGCCAATAAAACCTGGGCCATAAAAAAAACTGAAATAGACGCAGGCTTTTTTAAAAGGCTGTCTGCGGTGCAACAACCCAAATATTTATGGATCGGGTGTTCGGACAGCCGCGTGCCAGCAAATGAAATTGTCGACTTACAGCCGGGAGAAATGTTTGTTCACCGTAATATAGCTAATGTGGTGCCGCATAGCGATATGAACTCCCTGGCGGTGATTCAATACGCCGTCGAAATACTGGAAGTCGAGCATATTATTGTTACGGGTCATTATGGCTGTGGGGGCATTAAGGCGGCTATGTCCAACACCGATCACGGCCAGATCGATAATTGGCTGGCGCATATCAAAGACATCTATCACGCTCATGATGATGAATTTAAAGTCTTAAGCGAAGGGCAAGACCGCGAAGACCGCCTGTGCGAACTGAACGTGATGGCCGGGGTGCGCAATGTTGCAAAAACCTCAATCGTTCAAGGGGCGTGGCGGCGCGGACAAAAGGTTATGGTGCATGGGTGGGTCTACAGTCTGACCGACGGTGTGTTGCATGATCTTAATGTGGGCCTTGCCGCCACGGCTGATCTCCATCCGGCTTACCGAATAGAGGGCGCGTGAGGCGCTTGCCCTGTTCATTGCAATGCTTATAGTGCGCGTCAAACTTAACCGAGTGGAAAAATGAGCGAAATTAAAAAGGTGGTGCTGGCCTATTCCGGCGGTCTTGATACGTCGATCATCCTGAAATGGCTGCAGGAGACATATGGCTGCGAAGTGGTGACCTTCACTGCCGATCTGGGTCAGGGAGAGGAGTTGGAACCCGCGCGCAAAAAAGCCGAGCTGATGGGCATCAAGGATATTTTTATCGAGGATCTGCGCGAAGATTTTGTGCGCGACTATGTGTTTCCGATGTTCCGCGCCAACGCGGTCTATGAGGGGGTCTATCTGCTGGGCACCTCAATCGCCCGCCCATTGATCGCCAAACGCCAGATTGAGATCGCGCACGAGACCGGCGCGGACGCGGTGTGCCACGGCGCCACCGGCAAGGGCAATGATCAGGTGCGCTTTGAGCTTGGCTATTACGCGCTTGATCCCGACATCAAAGTGATCGCGCCGTGGCGGGAGTGGGATTTGCATTCGCGTTCGGATCTGATCGCCTTTGCCGAGGCGCATCAGATTGCCGTACCCAAAGACAAGCGCGGCGAAGCGCCGTTTTCCTGCGACGCCAATCTTCTGCACACGTCTTCAGAGGGTAAGGCGCTGGAAGACCCAGCGCAAGAAGCGCCCGAACATGTGTACCAGCGCACGGTCAGCCCCGAAGACGCGCCCGATACGCCGACAATCATTGAGATCGGTTTTGAAAAAGGCGACGCCGCATCCGTCAATGGCAAGGCGCTCTCTCCCGCCGCGCTTCTGGCTACGCTCAACGATTATGGCCGGGACAACGGCATCGGCCGGCTGGATCTGCTGGAGAACCGATTTGTGGGCATGAAATCGCGCGGCATTTACGAGACCCCCGGCGGCGCGATTCTGCTCGCCGCTCACCGCGGCATAGAAGAGGCGACGCTGGACAAGGGCGCGGCGCACCTCAAGGACGAGCTGATGCCGCGCTACGCGGAACTCATCTATAACGGCTTCTGGTTCTCACCGGAGCGCGAAATGCTGCAAGCCGCCATCGACGCGTCGCAGGAATTTGTGACGGGCGCGGTGCGCCTCAAACTCTACAAAGGCGCGGCCAGCGTCATCGGCCGCTCCTCGCCTTTTTCTCTGTACTCAGAGGAAATCGCCACCTTCGAGAAAGACAGCGTTTACGATCAAAAAGACGCGGAAGGCTTTATCAAGCTGAATGCGCTGCGACTCAGGCTGCTGGCGAAACGGCGGGGGACAAAAACCTAACGTGAGTAAGGATAAAGTCTACTATGGCATGAGTTTTTCCGCCTCTTCTCTGGTGATATGATTATGCGCGCGGACTGTTTCATTATAAATT
>JAJFIM010000474.1 GCA_021774995.1 Alphaproteobacteria bacterium
TATTTATAAGAACAGAAATTGAACACAAGCGCTTTCAACTGCTCTGTGCACTACGTCCTGTGCAGCGCTCATGATAGTGGTGGAATTACAAAGTTGGAAAAGATGGCCGGATCAGCACCGTCAGATCTACTAATAACTGCTGCTACCTGTTATTTAATCAAAGCAAACAGGCATTCTCCAAAACCTTGTCGAGCCGCGTTTCAAGTTCCGGCAAGGCAGGCATCATGGGCAACCTGTGCTCATTTCTTGGCATAAGTCCCAAACGCTTCATCATATATTTTACCGCGATCGGATTTGTGTCAAAAAACACTGCTCTGTTAAGTTCATCCAATTCAAAATGGATGGCCCGTGCGCTTTCCAAATTTCCTGCAGCAACTTCTTCATAAAGCCGCGCCACCCGGCCCGGAAGGATATTGCCAACTGCATTCATTAACCCTGCCGCCCCCACGGCCAGCATAGGAAAACTCAAATCTTCAAGTCCCACAAATATACGGAAATCATGCCCTAAACCCTGCAGCATGGCCGTCACGAAACTCAAATCGTTCACCGCGTGTTTAATGCCCACAAAATGGGGCACGCGCTCTTTAATGGCTTTCAAAGTATCCAATGTCACAGAAACCGCAGTTCTGCCTGGAATATGATAGAGCATCATGGGCAAATCAGTCCTCTGCCCAAGATCGGCGTAAAATTCGATTAACCCGCGCTGGGGAGGCCGAATATAATAAGGCGTTACGATCAGGAGAGCATCTACATGCTTTATCGCGCTTGCTTCTTCAGTCAACTGTATGGCCTCAGCATGAGACTGTGAACCTGTTTGCGCAACGATAGGCAACCGCCCCCCGCTTACCTCTGCCGCCAATTTTACAAGATTAGTGCGCTCTTCAAGCGTCAGAGTACTCGGTTCAGCCGTTGTTCCATTGATCAGTAGGCCATGAGAGCCTTGCTCTATATGATGTTCAACAAGTTTGGCATACGCATCATAATCCACCTTGCCATTATTAAAAGGCGTGATGAGCGGGGGGTATGAACCTTTTAAAAAGTTTGTCGAAAGAGCCATGGTATTTCTCCTTTACGAGTCTCGCATCAAATTTGATCGTATTTATGTAAGGCGTAATGGCGCTCTCTCCGGATGAGGGAAAGTCCTTCCCAGCCCTTCTGCAACTGCCTTTTGATAAATAACACTGGCCAGGGAGATGTCAGACACCCCCATACCCATCGCTTTAAAAAGCGTCAAATCCATATCCGGCCCGCGTTCTTTTTTATTCTTCACAACGGTCGCTATCTCTTGCACATCATCCCAGGAAGCAGGTCCCGATTCATAATACTCTATGAATTCACGGCTCAGTCGCCTGACCGTATCGAGTGTATCAACAACAGGCAGATCCACGCGGTCAAAAATATCCTGAGCGAGTTCAACACGATCTCGCGCAATCGCACCCACCGCATTTATATGGGCTCCCTTTACCACCATCTCAGAATATAAAAAAGGTTCTTGCGCTCTGGTTACCAGCGTGATGATCGGGGCGCCATCAACAGCCTGATCAACTGATTGAGCAATATCGATTTCAAAATCAAAATTGTCAGAAAGCTTGCTGGCAAAAGATTCACGGCTTTCAGCTCGGGGGCTAAAGACACGCACACGTCTCAAAGGCCGCGCCGCATGGACGGCCGCCACCTGTGTGATGGCCTGTTTTCCCGTTCCAATAATGGCGAGTTCATCTGCATCTTCTGCAGATAGCCACCGTGTTGCCACACCAGACATACTGCCGGTGCGCATCTGCCCCAAGGCAAAAGCTTCAATAACAGCGAGCAAAGATCCATCGTTGGAATCCCACATAATAAAAAGTGGACAAACACCGCCTTTTGTATGGCCCCATGTTTTTACACCAACAAAGCCTGCGCCCTCCATCACAGCTCCCAATGCATGCAAGGTATTACCGGGACCCCAGCTTGTCTGCGCCTTCTGCATATTTGAAGCCTGACCATCTGCCTGCAAAACGAGGCCACGCTCAAGGGCATCTACAGCCTCGCTGAGAGACATAAGCTCCACAACATTTTGTTCCGTAATCCAGATGGGATCTTGCATCTTTACTATTTCACCTTCCACAAATATTGATATCGATCTGTCCTTCAGACAGCAATCGGAAGCGCCACGCATGCGCGATATTCTTCAGCTCAAATCGTCAATAGGCACATCAGTCTTTTGTCCTGTTACGCGTGAAAGCGACATGCCGTGCTTGCCTGTATCAATCACTTCCCCCGTCACGTAGGAAGCATCATCAGAGGCCAGGAAGGCGATCACAGCGGCCTGTTCATCGACTGTGGCCAGCCGGTCAATCAGCCCCTCCTGGGCAATGTATTTAAAAAAATCTCGGTCCCACTTTTCCTCCTGAGGAGTTGGTGGGCGTGGCAATCGCTCTGTTTTCCGGTCCTGCACATGAGTGCCACCTGGCGTTACACAATTAACCCGAACACCAAAGTCCGCCAATTCGACCGCAAGTGCAGTCGTCATTGCAACAACTCCCCCTTTGCTCGCTGCATAGGGGATACGAAATACGCTCCGTGTGGCGTTTGAACCGACATTCACAATAGAGCCCCCGTTTCCGTTGCGTATCATTGATGGAATTGCTGCACGGCAACACCAGAGGGTGGGCCAAAAGGACCGGTCCACCTCTTGTTTGATTTCTTCCTCCGTATAAAACCAAAAGGGCTTTTTCCAGATTGTCCCTCCGACATTGTTTATCAGGATATCGATGTGACCGAATGCATCGAGTGCTCCGCGAACTGCGCTTGAAGCACCGGCATAAGTAGATAGATCCGCTGCAACCAAGAAAGCCTCGATACCTTGCCCTTTAAGAGCATCCACAGCCTCGCGGGCGGGATCCTCTTCCTTGTCCACAATCAAAACAGCAGCGCCCTCTTTACCGAGACGCAATGCAACGGCAAAACCAATCCCCTGTGCCGCGCCGGTCACGACCGCAGTCTTGGTCTCAAATCGGCGGCAAGTCGTCATGACAAAATTCTCCTCATACCCGATAAGTTCTGCGTGGCCCCTTGGCTTCGTCTCTGTGATCGAACAAATCTATACGGGCGGCGCCAATTCCTTCGCATGGTCAACCTTACAATATTGACCATCAAAAAAGACGAGTGGCTCACCTTTTTTGACATAATAATCAATTACTTCGCCAATAATGATATAATGATCGCCGCAATCATGGATCGTGTGCATCCGGCACTCCAAACTGGCGATCGCCCCTTCCAACAACGGCGCGCCGTACTTGCCTGGATAATGGTCAATATCATTAAACAGATCAGTTTTGGACTGCGCAAAAGTCTGTGATAATGCCTCTTGATCCTTAGCAAGAATATTGATCGCGAAATATTCAGCTTTCAGATATCCCTGCACAGATTTGGAATTTTTTGCAATATTCCACAGGACTAGAGGCGGGTCCAGTGAAACAGAACTGAAGCTATTGGCGGTTACTCCATAGTTCTCACCAATTTTTCCGGCGCACGTTACAACCGTAACCCCGGTCGCAAACTGCGCCAGGCATTTACGGAAGTTTCTTATATCCTGCATACACTCAGACTTTTGCATTTCAAACCCTCACTTGACAATCAATCTACAAATACTTCAGTCGATCAGTTCAATGGAAGCAGTATTTCCTCCGGCGTATATCGTCTCTTTATCAAGCCCTGTTCAAAGCAAGAGTCGATCATGAACTGAACCGCCTCACGATTGGCTTCCAGGCCGTGCGCATCAGGAAACAATCCGTAGCGACAAAGAAAGTCACACGGAATTCCCAGATGATCTTCATCAGTTGGCATGTCTGCAGTGTGGTATTTCTGACGTGCTTTTTGCATCACATCGAACAGGAGTCTCGGGAGGTCGGGATATTGTTTGACCGTTTCGTCCCGCACGGTAATAAGAGTGTTGATAGGGAAAACGCCGCCTCTGTTAAGCCAGCTTTCCAACGTTTGCTCTGAATCCGGAAAGAGTCTCCTGAGCTGAGGCGTCAAGGGAAGTCCCCCACCCGGCGCAAAAAAGGCGTCAAACAGACCCTCTTCTAAAGCGGTGACCGCGCCAAGAGTCTTGCCGGTGATAGCAAGAGAATCAAACCCCCTGACTTTTTCAATGTGATACTCCTTGGGCTTCGGATAAGGGAGGCCCCCCAGGAATTTGTCATTCTCGTCTTCAATCCAAACAATTTTCCCCACATCAACGCCGTATTCATCCTTTAGTATTTGACGCATCCATACCGCTGGGTTGTACCCAAATCCCATCACCCCAACCCGCTTACCTTCGAGGTCCTTTGGCTCCGAGATATCCGCTTGAACAGAAACAGCCGCTCCCAATTGAGGGAAAAACCTACTGGGAAACACCGGTATTGCGGTAATCGGCACGCCGAGATCTTTAGCAATTAGATAATGCGAAAACGCCTGCTCACCAAAGTCCCAGGGCAAGCTGCTTACCATAGCGTGGAAGGAGGACCACGGATGCTCACCGGCATCTGCAAATTGAAGAGTATACTTCTCCAGCGTCAATTCGCCGTTGATCAAATACCGGGTATCATAACGATTGCCCATGGATGCGGAGACTGTCGGACCGCTCATTTTTTTATCCGCATGGTTTAATCAATTTCCTGCATATACAGGCCTGCATTCTTTGCCGGCTTTTCATGCTAAAACAATATCGAAGTCACTCTTGGCAGCACAGACTGATCCAATATCACCTGACGTTGCAAAAATCGCAGCTCCTTACCGACCCGCTGTAATTCTTCCCATTTATATCCATGGAATGTGCACTGGGTTCGCCCACTTCAACAGCTCGTTCGTCCCTGCCCGGTATAATTTTATCAAGGCGATGGCGGATATCGCTGTCCATACAGATTTCCAAAGAGCTGTCCGATGTATACTTATTCACTCATTTTCTCCCGTTGATTACTTATACCCAGGTAAATCTTTTACCTACGAAAGCTCTCTGACCCTGAATTGCGCCACCATTCTCTTCAGTCAGTGCTGAGACATCCACTCCTCAACGAAATTCAATCTATCGTTACCCCACCAAAGCTCCGATCCAATCCGAACAATGGGTGCGCCAAAGACGCCCTTTTCAAAGGATTTTCTAGCTTCGGCCTGGTATCTTTCATGCGCTCCTGGAGATTTCACAAAACTTCCGAGTTCGTTTTCTCCCCAACCCATCGCTTGCGAGACTTGTGAAAGTTGCTCCGTGTCTGTCGGATCTCTCCCCTCCCCCCAAATTCTCAAATAAGCTTCATGTACATACTCAACTGCTTTGCCACGATCGCGCGCCAACAGACATCCTATATTCCATACTTCGCACTGGTATTTGGGAGGAAACTGCAATGGGACCCCGATCCTGTTAGCCCAACGCTCCAGATCCTTTTTCAGAGCTGTAAGCTTGGCAGGCACTTCCCGGTTCGAAGGGCCATAATTGCCTGCGGTTTTTTTCGCCAGGATAACGTCGATCGGGCGATATATAAGATTATAGTCATGCTTCTTTGCGATGCCGGGCAATCGGCACGCCGCGAGGTAGCTGAACGGACTCGCAAAGTCGAAGAAAAACTCAACACTCCGATCTGCATCGAGTTGCCCAGCTCTCTCAAATGCCCTTTGCATCATTATCGCCGCTCGCGAAGAGGAAGATCCACGCCAAAGCCGGCGGATTCATTGCCATGGCCGAAAATATCGCTCACATAGTGCTCTTGTTGATTGAGGGCAGGCCGGGCGCCCCAGGCAAATTCAAACAACCACTTTGACGGATTGGCCGCATAGAAGGTGAGCGCATGGTCATTCGCATGCTTCCCGAGTTGCAGGGCAACTTCCACCCCCTGATCACGAATGAGATCATGGGTCTGCCCTAGGTCATCAAGACTCGAGTATTCTATCAGCAAATGATTGATACGCTTGGGCGCCGGACCAAAGCCAAACGCAAGAGAATGCTGACGTGGATTACAATGCATGAACCAAGGCTGGGCAACCATGCCGTTGGGCAATGGCAAACGATACTCAACATATCCCGTAAGTCCAAGAAGACGATAAAACTCATAGGCCTTTTCGGCGTCCATCTGACGAATGATGCAGTGACCAAGCCCCTGATCTCCGGTTATAAATTTGCCAAACAATGGCCGTCCTGGATGAAACGGCAAGTGAGCATCCACGCGTGGTGCAAAAAATATTTCCGTGGGATTGCCGGCAGGGTCTTCCAGCTTGAGGAGTCCCAGTACTTTCCGCTCATCAGCTTCCTCATCAGAAGCCCGGCGCACCTTCACGCCAGCTTCCTCCAGTCGCTTCTTCATGGAGTAAAGTTCCTCAGGCCCGGCAACCCGCCACCCCATGTAAAGGAGATCATCAGATGAATCTTTGTGCACAGCTATACGGTGATGCCACTGATCCATTCGGAGATAAAATTCAGCCCCCGCCGAATCATCAACCAACTGCATACCGACTATCTGAGTCGCATAGCGGCGCCAGGCATCCAGATCACTAACACCGATACCGAGATATCCGAGTTCAGTTACTCCATTCATAATTCTCTCTCCATTCATGTGACTTTTTCAATTTCTCAATGGTTGTATATGCCTAGCTCGCAATCAGACAGGTTCAAAATGACAGACTTCGTCTGCGTATATGCATCCAGGACCTGATATGCGAACTCCCGACCAAAGCCACTTTGTTTGTAACCGCCAATTGGAATGCCTTCCTTCATGTTATAATAACGGTTGACCCAGATTGTGCCTGTCTTCATACCCCGGGCGATCCGATGCGCCTGAAAAAGATCCCGTGTCCAAATACCGCCAGCCAGTCCGAATGAAGTTGCATTTGAAATCCGAACAGCCTCCGCCTCATCCTTCCAGGTTAGAACACACGTCACCGGCCCGAAAATTTCCTCCTGGGCAATGCGCATGTTCTCCTGCACATCAATAAAAACTGTCGGCTGCACATAGTAACCACGGTCCAGCTCTGACCCCGAAGCGCGTTCACCGCCAGTAAGCAATTTGGCGCCTTCATCGACTCCCACTTGAAGGTAATGACTTACTTTATCAAATTGGACTTTCGATGCGAGTGCGCCGAGCTGGGTCGACATTTGAGTGGGGTCGCCTATTCGTATTCGCTCCAGCCCCTTTTTTAATTTTTCCAGAAACTCGTCCCTTAGAGTTTCGTGTACGAGAATGCGCGATCCCGCCAAACAAATCTCGCCCTTATTCAGCACCGTGGACATGACAGCCCCTTCGACAGCGGCATCCACATTGGCGCTCGGGCAGACGATCTGCGCTGACTTACCGCCCAGTTCCAACGTCTGGGGAATAAGGTTTTTCGATGCATACTGAAGTATTTTCTGCCCCGTTGGCACAGAGCCCGTGAAAGATACTTTGCTAACCAGAGGATGACTCACCAGAGATTCACCAATTTCAGCACCACTGCCAGTGACAATGTTGACGACCCCTTTTGGAATAATATCTTTTACCTCATCAATGAATGCCAGAATTGACAGGCATACAGTCTCCGCTGGTTTCAGAACGAGCGTATTACCTGCTGCAAGCGCAGGCGCAATCTTGGCCGCCATCATCACAAGAGGTACGTTCCAGGGGATAATTTGTACGCACACTCCAATAGGCTCCCGGTGCACAAGTCCAATGGCGTCAGGAAAATCGTGTGTAGAACCGCTGAGCGAGAACGGCGCTCCAGCGAAGAGCTCAAATTGGCTTATGGCGTTTGGTAAATCGAAATGCACCGCTTCGACAATCGGCTTGCCATTGTTGAGCGTTTCAAGCATGGCAAAGTCATTCGCGCGCGTCCGTAATCGGTTTGCGAATTCCAGAAGTAGTTCCTGCCGCTCTCGGGCCGTCGATGATGACCACCCCTCAAGCGCTGCATCAGCCGCACGCACAGCGCGATCTGCATCGGCAGGCCCACTGGCCGCAATCGTTGCGAGGGCCTCACCACTGGCAGGATTAAGGAGCTGGAGTGTTTTGCGATTGGCAGCTTCCACCCATTCGCCGTTTATAAAGTTTCCATATTCCTTGGCGTGCTCCATCACTCTTCCTTTATTTCAATCACAATGGATCCTGATTCTACTCTGGCCGGATATGTCCGAAGGGGAACCGTCACCGGAAATGCCGTGGGCTTACCTGTACGCACACAAAAACGCCCTCCGTGGAAAGGACACTCGATCTCATCATTCTCGAGCCATCCGTCCGTAAGCGGGGCTTCACCATGTGTACAGATGGCGTCCGTGACATACACACCATCTGATAATTGGTACACCGCAAGCGACGGAAGGCCGTCAATCTCAACAAGCAGGGGATGGTCCGCCGGGACATCCTCAACCGCGCATATCACCTTGCGCTCAGTCATCCTCTATAATTCCTTTTCGAGTGAGACCAGGACTTTGATCACGTCACCACGATCAGCTGCAAGGCGCTTAAAGCCACGCTCAACGATGTCCTGTAAAGAAATCCGTTCACTGATCTGCTTTCCTGCATCCAGTGCGCCTCTTGCCATCAGATCCAGAACTGCGGGAAAATCCGCAAACATGTCGTACCCAAAAACAAAAATAATTTGAATCTCTTTGAGAAGTGCGTCATTCATATCGAGGCTGGCAGCACCAGCCCAGGAACTCAAGGATACATAGCGCCCACCCTTGCGCAGAGATGCCATACCTTCCGCAAGAGCAGATTGCCGCCCGGCCGCGTCGAATACGACGTCAACGCCGACACCACCTCCCGTAAAGGAGCGGACCTGGTCGGCGACACCTCCAGATGCGTCAGGAGAAATAACTTTGCTGGCTCCGGCATCACGTGCACTCGCCTGACGGAGAGGCTCTGGTTCCACAACAATGATCCTGCCAGCACCGGCCGCAACAACGCACTGCAATGCCGCCAGTCCTACAGGACCGGCGCCCAAGATCAGCACTGTTTCCCCCAACTTTAATCTCGACTGGCGCACGGCATGAAAAGTTACGGTGTAGTGTTCGGTTAATGCCGCCATATCAAGGGGAACTGAATCAGGTATGGGAATAGCAAGACGGGCGGGCACAGCCATATGTCTGGCGAAGGCGCCCTGCCGCGTAAACCCCACCCATGACGGTCTCTCGCAAAGGTGATACTCAGCACGATGGCAATAAAAGCACTTGCCACAAAAATCCATCGGGATAACTGTGACGCGCTCGCCTTTACGCTCAGACGGCACACCTCCTCCAGTAGCCACAATCACTCCTGACGTCTCATGCCCCATGATAACCGGCGGCTGCGCCCATGTCGGGCCATGCAGGTATTCGTGGAGATCCGTACCGCAAATACCGGTATAGGCTACTTCGATCAGCACCTCTCCCGCTTGAGGGACGGGTTCGGCGATTTCATCCAGCGCCACCCTCTGGTTCCCTGAATATTGCAATGCCAGCATAAATTTTTCCTCGATTAAATCGCTAAATTGGATACACGAGATATCTTGACGGAGTTCCGTCAAGCAGTATTTTTCTTTCCTTAAACAAGGCTTCACCATCACGTATTCTGATAATATCTTCAGTGCGCCCCGAACATAGAAGTCCGGACACATCATTCTTTCCAGTGTAAGCAACCAACACGTTGGATTCTGCGCGCAGTGTTTCCTCTCCCACTGATTCAAGCTCTGTTCTCTGAAATATATGACGGGTGCGATAGGGCTCTACCGTGCCGCGCCACACTTCGTCCACAAATTTGACACGGTCCATAATTCGGGCGAGACAGTCGTCGAGCATGTACGCCAATGGCAAACCGCGTTCATCATCTGCAGCGCAATACACTGCATAACTGCTATCTTCATCGAACAGCTCCGCCCACGCCGCTACTTTTCCCGCATCAAGCACGGCAGCATAGCGCGCGAACAGTTTATCTACAGCTGCAACCGTGTCCATTCCTTTTTCCTCACCACTTCAAGCCTTGTCAAACCCCATAACAGATCGGTAGTGCGCCCACCAGACCGTGTTGCTTACCTCATCATTCTGTGTCCACTCAGCACGCTCTTTCCCCACGCCCTTCACGAAGTGCTGGTAACCTCTATCTCCCGAAGTCGCGTGAACGCGATTGTAGATAGCAGCGTCTTCTATGCTGATAAATCCAGAAGGGCCGAGAAGATTCGATGCCTGTCTCACGCGATGTTTTGCATATTCTTCGTCATCTGACTCGTGACCAAAAAAGGCGTAGTGCACCTCAGTGCTATCGGGCCCAAGAGGCCTGGCAAAGCGTACATTGATTGTGTCGATGTGTTTCGTAATACCGGTAACGGGACGCAGTGCGATGACACGCGCACGATCGTCCGTGCCCTTGAACTCCACGACACTCGGGTCCTTCAAGAAGCCATTATCCTTGTATGGCTGTACCTGATAAAGGATACACATATGCCCTTCCGGATCGGTAGTAACAAGCTTCCCTGCTCCTCCCTGCCAATCAAGAAGACGGAAAGCCGAATGCAATAGCGGAGCGTGATAGGGATCATTATCAATATAAATTTTCCAGTTGGCCTGGTAGATCACACGCTGGTAGCCGAGCAATGTGAGCCGTCCGTCGTCCAGCATGGCGTCAGAGATTGGTTGGCTTGCATCTCCTAGAAACTCACTTAGAGACACGGTGTGCTCGCTCATGGTAACAAAAATAAGTCCGCGAAACTCCTCGACACGGACAGATCTCAAACCATAGTCTTCATCGCGAAAGTCAGGCCTGAAATCTTTTCGGCCTGGCGCCCCGCGAAAACAGCCCTTTTCATCAAACAGCCAACGATGGTAGGGGCACTCAAACTCTTGCGCTTTACCGCACGCACGCTGCTCAAGTAATGCGCCGCGATGTGCGCAGGAGTTGATGAAAACACGCACGACATCGTCACCACCCCGATGTATCAATAACGGTACTTCCCCAAGCCATGCGGTTTTAAAACTATGCAACTCAGTCAGTTCGGCGCGGTGCGCAACAGGATGCCAATATTTGCCATAAAATATACGTTGCAATTCTTCGCGATAAATATCCGGATCTGAAAATATCACCTTCGGAAGATCTGCCGGGACTTTAAACTGGCGGCTGACTGATGCCTGAATATTTGTAAACTCACTCATAAAAAAGCCCCTTACTCCGGCAGTAGTGGCCCGAGATGCGTTATGGCGCCGAGGTCTGTGGAAACAACGCGCCAAGTTTCACCCTTGTCCTGTGTCATCCGAACCTCACCACCCGTCGTCCCAAACCACACTGCAGGATCACCGGACTCGGAAACGCCTGATTCAAGCGCCCAAACCATATCGAACAGCCCGATCTGCGTGGAATCAGGCACGAGCGCCCATGAGTGACCAGCATCTTTGCTCTGATAGATAGCGATATCCGCGCCTTTGCGCCGTCGGATCTTTGAAGGATTGAGAAAGTAAACATTGCCCGACAAAACGCCGAGGGTCAGTCCCTTCAGCGAAGCCCATTTGGGGGGGATGCCATCGGCCGCCGCAAGCAGTATAACATTGGGATCGTCAGGCCAGAACGCAATTGCATCTTCAGTATAGAGCCGGTGAGTCAATCCCTGGACAGCCTGAGTCCATGTGGCGCCTGCATCCGCACTGCGATAGATACCGTATCCGCCGCGATAAACACCTGTATCAAGTCCCGTCGCCACAACGAGGTCTCGGTGTCTCCGGGGATGGACAATCAGCCTGTGTAAATCATGTCCCAGACCCTCAAGCACATTCCAGCTCTCACCACCATCCTCGCTCAAGAGCAGAGAACCAACTTCAATCAAAGCGTAAAGTCGCCCTGGCGCTTCTGGACAAGGTGTGATTGATCGGACGTGTGGAATCTTGGGCGGCACAGGAAAACTCCAATCCTTCGCCTGCGGAAGAGATAGAAGATCGCCGAGAGTCCGCCAACTGCCTGCTTCATATCGGTTTACAGATGCTGGCTCCGTTCCGGCATACAACACCCCTTCATGGTGCGGATCAAAGGCAAGCGCCCTGACGTCTTTATGTTTGATCCCCTCAGAGATATCATTCCAGGTTCTCCCAGAATCCTCCGACAAATGCACACCTGCTTTGTACAATGATACGGCCGCGCGCCGTCCGCTGACCGCGAGCGCCATAAATTTTCCACCAGCAAAATGTTCTGAATCGCGCTCGCCGCTCTCAGATACTCTGATAAGTCCTTTAGACCCGGCAACCAAAAGCATCAAGTGGCCTCCGTATACGTCACAAAGGGCTGAGGGATGTGTAACTCGTGCGTTACTGTGATCGCATCCACATGGCAATCAATTGCGCAAAGGCGGCATGAATGACATTCATTGGCATACGCAATCACAACCTTCCAACCCTTGACCTCCCATGGCTCTCCAATTTCGACGAGACGCAAGACATCAGTCGGGCAGCTGTCTATACAGACATTGCACCCATCGCAAAGATCCAAATCAATATTTTCAATCATGTGTTTTTCTCCGGCGCAAATCTTTCGGGGACAGTATATGGGCTTGGCTGCCGTCCTTTTGGAGGTTTGATCGGCCAACGATCGAAGGGCAATTCCCGTATTGAGAATTGTGGGGCTTCACTATCGTCCTGACGACGGGCAATCAACCATTTAATCCAGTTGTCATTGTCAGTATAGGGATAGTCGGCTCGGAACAATTCTCCGCGGCTCTCCTTTCGCTCAATCATCGCATAACAGGCAATAATGGCCATATCGAGGTAATTCTTTACCTCACTTGCTTTTTCAAGCTCATGAAAATCGGGCGCATAAATTCTTGGAATGAGTATCTGACGGACGTCTTCCAGTTCCGCAATTGCTTTTCGAATGCGCTCTTCTGTTTTGAAAAGGGCAAAATTGGGCTCCGACGTAATTTGTCCGATTTTCAACCACACATCAGAAGACCGAACCTGACGCAATCTCTTCATCGGTTTGAAATATTGGCGAACCGACTCGTCAACCTGCTCTTTGTGCAGATCAGGTAATTCCGTACTTTCGGCTAATTTCGTTGCATGCTCTCCAGCACGGTATCCGCCGACAGCTGAAAAACTGGAAATACCACTTCCGCTGATTCCAGACATGAGATGGGGGCAAGACGTGCCGTACCCAGCTGCATAAAGTCCGGGAATGTTTGTTGCTGAATTCAGGTCAATATCCGGTCCGCTGCTACTCAGTGTACCGATGACGACAAATGGACCAAGCTCAAGTAAATCTTTCGAAGGATCAATATTAAACTCGGCAAATGCCTTTTCAACTGTAGGGCTGACCTCATAAAGCACATCAATGTCTTCAGGCGGTACATGACGCAGATCAAGATAGCACGGGCCGCGGCCTTCAAGATTCTCAGTAATCACAGCCCGCGCGATCTGAAACAGTCCTGATTTTTCTCCAAACACCTTGTCGTAACGCAACA
>JAJFIM010000475.1 GCA_021774995.1 Alphaproteobacteria bacterium
ATTCGGCTCGCGACGTCGCCAATTTTACCGGCTTCGAGAATTTCATAGAGGCGAAACCGCACGCGCGCGCGTTTCGTAATATGATCTGTCGCCGATTGCGTCACCGTGTCTCTATTTCACTATTTAGATATTGGAGCCAACTCGCCTATGGTCTGTATGATTTTTTCCAGGGCGGCGTCGGCATTGTCGCCTTCAGGGCCGCCGGCCTGTGCCATGTCATGCCGGCCCCCGCCGCCCTTTCCGCCCAAGCTTGCCGCGCCGCACCGGACAAGGTCAACGGCACTGATCCTCGCCGTAATATCATCCGTCACGCCCACCACCAATGCCGCCTTGCCGCCATTCAATGCAATAAACGCAACAACGCCGCTGCCCAAACGCTTTTTGCCCTCATCGACAAGGCCGCGCAGATCTTTGGGCGCTACGCCATCAAGCGTCGCCGCCAAAACTTTGACGCCATTCACAACGCGCACGTGATCGGCGTCGTTTTGCCCGCCTGCCCCTCCCCCCATTGCCAGAGCTTTTTTGGCTTCCGATAAGTCTCGCTCCAACCGTTTACGCTCAGCATTGAGGGATGCGACGCGCGCGGGCAATTCATTGGGCGTGATTTTCAAAATTGCCGCCGCGTCGCGCGCCAAAACACTTTGACCTTCCAAATAAAGCCGGGCAGCTTCAGCCGTCAGCCCTTCTATGCGCCGAATACCCGAGGCAACAGCGCTTTCGTTGACAATCTTGAACACAGCAATGTCCCCAAGTTGCCGCACATGGGTGCCTCCACATAACTCAACCGAATAGGCTTGGGCTTCTTGATCGGATTGCGGATCACCCATAAACAAGACCCGTACTTCATCGCCGTATTTTTCGCCGAATAAAGCCAGAGCGCCTGCTTGCGTCGCTTTTTCGGGCGTCATGACATGTGTCACGACTTGGCCATTTTGCTGAATGACCGCATTCACTTCCCCTTCAATGCGCCGGATCTCTTCAGGCGTCACGGCCTTAGGGTGAGAGAAATCAAAACGCAAACGTTCCGGCGTCACCAAGGAGCCTTTTTGCGTCACATGCGGCCCTAAGACAGAACGCAGAGCGGCATGCAGCAAATGGGTTGCCGAATGATTAGCCCTGATTAAAGTGCGCCGTTCTACATTGACCTGCAAATCAACGATATCGTCCACACTTAAAGTTCCGCGTTTCAGCGCGCCTTTGTGAACGTGCAGGGCCCCAAGTTTTTTCAATGTATCTTCGACAACAAATTCAGCGCCGGCAGACGTGAACATCCCGCCCTGATCACCCACCTGCCCGCCTGATTCGGCATAGAATGGGGTCTGATTGACGAGGATTTCACCTTGCGTTCCGGCGGCTATCGCGTCGACCCGTTTGCCGTCCACCAGAATCGCTGTAATCTTGCCTTCCACACTGTCCACGCCATACCCTAAAAACTCAGATGCGCCAACTTTCTCACGCAGATCAAACCAAATCGTATCGGTAGCCGTCGCGCCCGACCCCGCCCACGCCGCGCGCGCATCAGCGCGTTGACGCGCCATTGCCGCATCGAAGCCCGGCAAATCCACAGTTATGTTTTTTTCACGCAGTGCGTCTTGCGTCAGATCAAGTGGAAAACCGTATGTGTCATAAAGCTTGAAAGCGACCTCTCCCGGCAAAGCTTGGCCTTTACCCAGATCCGCCACAGCGTCATCCAGCAAAGTGAGGCCGCGCACCAGCATTTGCCTGAAGCGTTCCTCTTCATGGCGGAATGTCTCGACGATCAATGCTTCAGCGCGGCGCAGCTCAGGATAAGCGCCGCCCATCTGTGAAATCAGCGCAGGAACCAACCGCCAAAGCAACGGGTCGCGCGTTCCCAACAGATGTGCGTGCCGCATGCCGCGCCGCATGATCCGGCGCAAGACGTAGCCCCGCCCTTCATTAGAAGGCATCACGCCGTCGGCTATCAAAAAACTGCATGCGCGCAAATGATCCGCAATCACACGGTGTGAAACGCCGTGTTCCCCATCCGCCGCAACGCCTGAAGCATTTGCAGACGCCTCGATCAGATGTCGAAAAAGATCCGTTTGATAATTATCATGGGTGCCCTGCAGCAACGCCGCAACCCTCTCCAGCCCCATGCCGGTATCGATGGACGGTTTGGGCAGGTTGATCCGCTTTTTCGGCGAAACTTGATCGAATTGCATAAAAACAAGATTCCAGATTTCGATAAACCGATCGCCGTCTTCGTCGGCGCTCCCCGGCGGTCCGCCTGGCACATGATCGCCATGATCAAAGAAAATCTCCGAACACGGACCGCAGGGCCCCGTCTCCCCCATGGTCCAGAAATTATCGGATGAAGCAATACGGATGATTTTGCGTTCCGGCAATCCGGCAATCTTCCGCCAAAGTTTATACGCCTCATCATCATCTGCAAAAACGGTCACCAATAGGCGATCCGGGGGCATATCAAAAACTTTCGTCACCAAATCCCAAGCATAAAAGATCGCTTCTTCCTTGAAGTAATCGCCGAAGGAAAAATTACCCAGCATCTCGAAAAACGTGTGGTGGCGCGCAGTATAGCCCACATTATCCAAATCATTATGCTTGCCCCCCGCCCGCACGCATTTTTGCGAAGACGCCGCACGCACATAATCGCGGGTCTCGGTTCCGACAAAAACATTTTTGAATGGCGCCATCCCCGCATTGGTAAATAGCAGCGTGGGGTCATTGTGGGGGACAAGCGAACCGGACGGGACAATTTTATGACCCTGCTTTTCAAAATAATCCAAAAACGTCGACCTAATTTTATTCAGGCTGGCCATAGATTTGCCGCATCCCCTTATTCTCGCTCACAAAATATGCTGGTGAGGCTTTTACCGCCCCACTTCACCCGAGTCCATCGCCGCGCGCGCCTGACAGGACCGGGAGAATCGGTTGATTTTGTACCATAGATGCCGCCT
>JAJFIM010000476.1 GCA_021774995.1 Alphaproteobacteria bacterium
CGCCCCGTGACCTGCATGCGGTAGACGCCAAGATTATAATTGTCTTCGGCGTGCGTCCCCGGTCCTTTGGTCACCACCAGAGGCCAGGTGATGAGGGGCGCGGGCTCGCCCGGCCAACAAGTCTGGATGGGCAGCGCGCCCAGATCAATGTCGGCGCCGGTGAGCACCACTTCCTGGCACGGGGCCGTGGTCAGAGCATGTCCAGTTTTAGGTTTCATCGTGAGGGCGGTTTTAAGAAGGGGCAGCTTGCTGGCTGCGTCTTTCAAACCCTTCGGCGCTTCAGGCTGGCGCAACACGGCAAGCGTCTCTCCCACTTCGCGCAGGTCTTCAGCTTTCGTGCGGTGTTTGCCGCCCATTGTCACCGCCATGGCCACGCGTTTGACCGTGCCGAAGAGGTTAACCAGAACAGGCATGGAGGCTGGCTTGTTATTCTGATCCACGGGATTTTCGAACAGAACCGCCGGTCCCCCTTCGGCCAGAAGGCGGGTTTGGATTTCCGTCATCTCAAGATGAGTCGACACCGGCTCAGACACCCGGACAAGCTCGCCCTCGGCTTCCAGGTGTTCGATAAAGTCCCTTAGCGATTGGTAAGTCATGGGAGCCAACCTAGCCAATCGCCAAGGCGCGTCAAGCGATCAAAATATGAGCAGACAACCCCCGCTTTTATAAGCAGGGCCGGCCAGACTTAAATCAGTCGCGGGAGGACGCTCTATTCGTTGCAGGCATACATGATGACGCCGCACTTATAGCCGTCATTGCGCTCCATGCATTCTTCCATTGCTCGATCAAGCGCGCCTTTCAGCGTGTCGTAATCATAGCCATAACCAAAAACATATTCGTCTTCTTCACTGCGCCATTCGGCAAAGGCGCCGCATCCCTGAAAGGTGACGATATGGCGGCACCCGCCGCCAAAGGAGGAGCATTCTTCATAAGCGCGCGTTTCGGCGTCGTCCTTATTTTCGTAATTATAGCTGTATCCGTATGCGCCGGTGTCTTTGTTGTAATAAAACACGCCATACGTTCCGTCGTCAGCAGAAACGGTTGCTGAAAATAATAAGACACCTGCCATTGCGGCAAGTGAAATGAGCGCCATTGAAATCAATTTGTGGGTCATCTTTCCCTCCTCCTCCTGATCTAGCCCCTTAATTCGCTCATAATATCAAAAAAACGTGGTGAAAGCGACGAAATATTTTGTGTGTCCATGCTGGAGAAGGTCAGGCGAATTCCACGTAAACGGGTGTTTTTATGAGATTATCTAACGACGCAGTTAATTGTTGGCAAAGTGATGGGGTCCCACACCTCTATGCGTGAATTCATGACGGGATGAAGCGTCATCTTTTGTATCTGTAAAAAAACTTACGAACTGAAGGCTGCGCCGACGGTGATGGCCAGAAAGACGAGCGCCCCGAAATTCCGGTTGGAGCGGAAGAGCATGAGGCAATTTTCGGGCGCATTGATGTCTAAAATGTTGATTTGCCAGACGAGATGCCCGCCTGCGAAGCTCAAGCCCACAAAGAAAGGCCAGCCGAGTCCGGCGGCTGAGCCCGACAGGGCAAGCAGGAAGAATGCGCCGCCATAAAAACCCCACAACCAATTTTTCGTAGCGCGGCCAAGCTTGAGCGCGGTTGATTTGACGCCGACGAGTGCGTCGTCTTCCTTGTCTTGATGCGCATAAATGGTGTCATAGCCCAGAGTCCAGGCAATCCCCGCGCCATAAAGAAGCAAAGGCGCCGCGCCAAGTCCTCCCGTGACCGCCGCCCATCCCATCAACGCGCCCCAGTTAAAGGCCAATCCCAAAAATATTTGCGGCCAATAGGTCAGACGTTTCATAAAGGGGTAAATGGCAATCAACAGGAGTGACGCGATCCCGAGTTGAATGGCGGCGGCGTTGAGGGAGAGAAGGACCATGAGGCCGATAAGACATTGCGCCCCGACAAACATCCAGGCGCGCCGGACGCTTACTTGTCCGCTTGCGACGGGCCGCGCCGCCGTCCGGGCGACCTGGGCGTCTATGTCCCGGTCAACGATGTCATTATACGTACAGCCCGCGCCGCGCATGACAAGTGCGCCGAGCGCAAAGAGGATGAGCAAAACCGGATCGGGCCAGCTTGCGCCAATGGCGGGAGCGGCCAGGCTAAGCGACCACCAGCAGGGCCAGAGAAGCAGCCATGTCCCGATGGGCCGGTCCGCCCGCGCCAGACGCAGATAGGGGCGCCACTGCGCGGGCGCATAGCGGTCAACCCAATTGCCTGCGGCGTCGGCCATTTGCGCGCCGGGGCTGTTCTTCTCGGGAGACGCGATCATTTCCTGTGGCTTTCTGTCGAGTCCATGACTTAAAGTCTTACCTTATTAAAGTGAAACCGCCATGCCTAACGTCAATTCCGATTCTCTCAAAGTCCGCCTGTTTGTGGATGCCCCGCTGGAAGCGGACCTGCATGTGGAGGTGAATGAGGCCCAAGCCCATTACCTTATTCATGTGATGCGATTGGCGGCGGGCGATTTGCTCGCGGTGTTTAACGGACGCGACGGTGAATGGCGCGCCGTAGTGGAGCGCATGGGCAAACGGAGCTGTGTCTTGCGCCTTGCGTCGCCCGAGCGCGCGCAAACATACGCGCCGGATCTGTGGATGCTGTTCGCGCCGATCAAGCGCGCGGCGCTCGGCTATCTTGTGCAAAAGGCGACCGAATTGGGGGTCTCGCGCCTTCAACCCGTGCGCACCGCCCGCACCATCGCGACGCGCGTTAATGAGGAGCGGCTGCGCGCCAATATGGTGGAGGGGGCGGAACAATCTGGCCGCCTATGCGTGCCGGAATTGGCGCCTTTTCAGGATCTCAGCGCTGTGATGGGCGCTTGGGATGAGACGCGCAAAGTGATGTTTTGCGATGAATCCGGCGATGACGCTGGCGCGCCATGGGGAGGAATGCGTGGCGGGGCGGACCCGGTGGGGGAGGTTCTGGCGCGCGAAAAGCCGGGTCCTTGGGCCATGCTTATTGGACCCGAAGGCGGGTTTTCCTGGCAAGAGCGCCAGGATTTACGGGCTTTGTCATTTGTTGTTCCAGTAAGTTTAGGCCCAAGAATCATGCGCGCCGATACGGCGGCCCTTGCGGCTTTAAGCGTCTGGCAGAGCATTTTAGGCGATTGGTCCGGCTGATGGGAGAGCTGACCTTTGGGCTTGTCCAGCGCCCCATGGCGCATTACATCTTGCCAGACTTGATGATTTTGGTTCTGACCCGGTACGGGGTTTAAGGCGCGAAAGGCACATAAATGCCGGATAACAATAATGCAGACGCGCCGCTCGAGGCTAAACGGGATCTGATCGATTTTTTAGAGCAGGGCGCCAAGCCGCCTGAGCGCTGGGCCATAGGCACTGAGCATGAAAAGTTTGGTTTTCATCTGAAAGATCATTCCCCGCTGCCCTATGAGGGACCAAGCGGCATTCGGGCAATGCTGGAAGGCATGCAGCGATTCGGCTGGAAGCCCGTGAGGGAAGGGGAGAATATTATCGCGCTTACCGCCGACGGCGCCTCCATATCGCTGGAGCCGGGCGGGCAGTTTGAATTGTCAGGCGCGCCTTTGCGCACCCTTCATGAGACTTGCAATGAGGTTCACACCCATTTGGCCCAGGTCAAGGAAGTGGCGGGCGAATTGGGCATCGGTTTTATGGGTGTGGGATTCTCGCCCACTTGGACGCTCGAAGAAACGCCGATCATGCCAAAGGGGCGCTATCAGATCATGCGTGAGTACATGTCCAAGGTTGGTTCATTGGGGCGCGAGATGATGTTTCGCTCCTGCACTGTGCAGGTCAATCTCGATTTCGAGAGCGAAGCCGACATGATTAAGAAGTTTCGCGTGGGGCTCGCCTTGCAACCCATAGCGACGGCGCTGTTCGCAAATTCTCCGTTTACGGAAGGAAAGCCCAACGGGTTTTTATCATATCGCAGCCATATTTGGACCGACACGGACGCCGATCGCACCGGCATGCTGCCTTTCGTGTTCAAAGGCGATTTTGGCTTTGAGGCTTATGTCGATTACGCGCTCGATGTGCCGATGTATTTTGTCTACCGGGAGGGGCGCTATATT
>JAJFIM010000477.1 GCA_021774995.1 Alphaproteobacteria bacterium
GTTCATAATGGGGCATTGGCGGGGCTTGTTGCCATTTGCGCCGGGTCGGACATTGTGCATCCTATCGGCGCGCTTCTCATCGGCGCCGTGGCGGGAAGTTTGTTTGTCGTCATGTTCCAAATCATGCAAAACCGTTGGAAAATTGATGACGTTCTTGGCGTATGGCCTCTGCATGGCCTGGCGGGCGCATGGGGCGGCGTGGCGGCGGGAATATTCGGCGTTCAAGCTTTGGGCGGCCTTGGCGGGGTTAGCCTCGCGGCGCAAATCATCGGCACTCTGACGGGTATCGCAATCGCGCTCACCGCCGGTCTTACTCTTTACGCCGCTTTGAAAGCCACGGTCGGCATTCGCCTGAGCCCAGAAGAAGAGGCGCAAGGGGCTGATTTAACGGTTCACAAAATCAGAGCCAACCCGGAAGCTGATATTCTTGGAAGTTAAGCAAGGCAAAAGAAGAATGAAATTCCTGTGAGTTGGCGTTTTCAAAGCCTTCCTGATTATGCGTTTCCACGCCTACGCGCACTTTTAGACGGCATTACGCCTGGTGCGGATGAAATCATACTTTCCATCGGCGAGCCGCAACATGCATTTCCGAATTTTATTACGGAAGTTTTACACGAGCATAAATCCGAATACGGAAAATACCCACCTATAGACGGCTCGCCCGCATTGCGCGTGGCGGCGGCTCATTGGTTAGAGCGGCGCTATCGCCTGCCATCGGATTTTATTGACCCTGACCGCCACATTCTGCCCGTGAACGGCACGCGCGAAGGTTTGTTCATGGCGGCATTGGCGTTGGCGCCGGATTTCAACGCCCGCGATGGCCGCGCGGCGGTGTTGATTCCCAATCCCTTTTATCAATGCTATGCGGCGGCGGCGCTGGCGATCAATGCGGAGCCGGTTTATGCGCCCGCCACAAGAGAGACTGGTTTCTTACCGGATTTTGCAAGTATGGCGCCCGAAACTCTGGCGCGCACAAGCCTTGTTTACATCTGCTCCCCCGCCAACCCGCAAGGGGCGGTGGCGGATTTGGACTATTGGACCAAGCTTCTAGAACTGGCGCACATATATGATTTCATGATCGTCGCCGATGAATGCTACGCTGAAATCTATGACGGCGCGCCGCCCGTTGGCGTCCTTCAAGCCATGGCGCAGGAAAAATCTTCCCGCCCTGATAAGCCGTCTTTCAACCGCGTGCTTGCGTTTCATTCGCTTTCCAAACGTTCAAATGTTCCCGGTTTGCGATCAGGATTTGCCGTCGGCGGCGGCCAAGCCATCAGCCAATTCAAGCGCCTGCGCTCTTATGGCGGCGCGCCCTCGCCTTTGCCGGTCTGCGCGGCGGCGGCGGCGGCCTGGAGAGATGACGCCCATGTCGCGCAGTCCCGCGCCCTTTACCGGGAAAAATTTGACGCTGCGGAAAAAATTATTGGCGAACGCTTCAAATTTTACCGGCCGCCGGGCGGATTTTTTCTCTGGCTTGACGTCAGTGAGACCGGCCTTACCGGTGAAGAGGCCGCGGTTAAACTTTGGCGTCAGGCCGGCGTCAAGGTCCTTCCCGGGGCCTATCTCAGCCGTGAGAGCGCGGGCGTCAATCCCGGCGCTTCCTATCTGCGCCTGGCGCTGGTTCACGATCTTGAAACGACGAAACAAGCTTTAACGCGCGTGACTCAGATTCTCACGCCAATTCGTTAATATGCGTTAACCAAATCCTCTCGCAAATCTGTCAAAATGAACTGAAGAGTAAAGCTTTAGAGGATTCTCCCACATGGCTGTTCAGCATTATGACGCCCGTTCTTCCAGGCATTTCTGGGCCTTTCTGCCGGTGGGCATGGCTTTGAAACTCAAACGCCTGATGTGCGAAATTCTGGGCGTCGTCTTGATTGTTTTTGGTCTTTTTCTCTCTTTTTCCCTGCTCAGCTATTCCGCCGCAGATCCCAGCCTCAATACCGCCGCCGCCGCGCCGCCCGCCAATTGGATGGGCGCGCCCGGCGCCGTTATTGCCGACCTTCTTAACCAGAGCTTCGGCATGGCGGCCTATGCCCTGGCGCTTCCCTTCCTCACCTGGGGGGCCAGTCTGCTAGGCCGCGGCGCCTGGTCGTTGAGCCCGCGCGAAACCAAATTGCGGTTGTTGGCCTGGCCAATCGCCGTTTTAAGTCTCGCCGGATTTTTGTCCCTCATTCCCGCACCGGAGCATTGGCCTTTAGCGGCGAGCGCCGGGGGATTGATGGGGCAGATTTTGACGCATTTTATATCAAGCGGGTTGGGCGCGCTCGGCCTTCCAGTTACCAAGCCCGCACTGGCCTTTGCCGGTTTGGTTATCGGTCTCATCACCCTCATTCTCTGCCTCGGCCTGCGCCGCAAGGATCTTGGCAGCACATACGACGCGTTAAGTCAGTTAGCCTTTGGGGTGCGCGAAGCAGCAAGCAGAACCGTTCAAGTGATAACGCGGCTTACAGGCGAGGGCGCCGATGGCCCCCTTGAAGGGCGCCAACCAACATTATGGCAACGCCTGTTTGCGAATTCTTCGCGCTCCAGGAGCGGCGCCATCCAACGCGCGCATATGAGTGATGAAAATCGCACGGAGCCGCGGCTAACGCGCCTGAGACGCGCTGAAGACGCAGATGATCCTTATGACGACGCCCAGAGCAGTGCGCGCGCCAAGATCATCCGGACGCAAAAAAAGTTGCGGCAAAGCAAACGCGAGCGCGCCGAAGCGCAGCCCGCATTGGAACTGGAGCCGCTGGACGATTATGAGCTTCCGCCTTTGAACCTGCTTTCCAAATCAAAGCGCCGGATCAATACGGATGTCAGCGATGAGTCGCTGGAGCAAAACGCCAGGCTTCTTGAAGGCGTGTTGCAGGATTTCGGCGTGAAGGGAGAGATCATCCGCGTGCGCCCCGGTCCCGTGGTCACGCTTTACGAATTGGAGCCCGCCGCCGGCATCAAATCATCGCGCGTCATAGGGCTGGCGGATGATATTGCACGCTCCATGAGCGCAATTTCGGCGCGGGTTGCCGTCGTTCCCGGACGCAATGTGATCGGCATCGAACTGCCTAACTCCGTCAGAGAAACTGTATTTCTACGCGAATTGCTCTCCTCGCCGGAATATGAAAACACGACTTCGAAACTCTCTCTGGCGCTAGGTAAAAACATCGGCGGCGAACCCGTCATCAGCGATTTAGCCACCATGCCGCATCTTCTTATTGCGGGAACAACCGGTTCAGGAAAATCGGTTGGGGTCAATTCGATGATCCTATCTTTGCTCTACCATCTGTCTCCAGCTCAGTGCAAATTCATCATGATCGACCCAAAGATGTTGGAATTATCCGTCTACGAAGGAATTCCGCATCTTCTGGCGCCCGTGGTCACTGACCCTAAGCTGGCCGTTGTCGCCCTCAAGTGGGTCGTGCGGGAAATGGAAGACCGCTATCGCAAAATGTCTAAACTCGGCGTTCGCAATATCGGCGGATATAACACCCGTGTCATCGAAGCCCTTGAGAGCGGCGAGACACTCACCCGCACTGTACAGACGGGATATGACGATGAAACAGGCCGCCCGGTATATGAAGAAGAAGAATTACCGCTTGACCATATTCCGTTCATAGTTGTCGTCGTGGATGAAATGGCCGACCTGATGATGGTGGCGGGAAAAGAAATTGAGGGCGCGGTGCAACGCCTGGCGCAAATGGCGCGGGCGGCAGGCATTCATCTAATCACGGCAACGCAAAGGCCAAGCGTTGACGTCATCACAGGAACGATTAAAGCTAACTTCCCCACACGGATTAGTTTTCAAGTTACGTCAAAAATTGACAGCCGGACTATTTTAGGAGAACAAGGCGGTGAACAATTGCTCGGGCAAGGAGACATGCTCTATATGGCCGGCGGGGGCCGTATCCGCAGAATCCACGGGCCTTTTGTTTCCGATGAGGAAGTCGAGAAAATCGTTCGATATCTCAAAAAACAGGGCGAGCCCCATTACATTGAAGAAGTAACCCTTGAACCTGAAGGCAATGAAGCCTGGGCCAATATAGGCGGCATGAGCGGCGGCGACGAACTCTATGACCAGGCGCTGCAGATTGTCACGCGCGATGGCAAGGCCTCGACAAGTTATATTCAGAGGCGTCTACAAATCGGTTACAACCGCGCGGCGCGCATCGTTGAGCGCATGGAGGATGAAGGCGTGATATCGCCTCCCAATCATGCGGGAAAACGAGAGATTCTTCTCGGCGATTACGCACGTTAAGCGCCAGGTGAAAAGCCCAATAACCTAGAGCCGCCCCAGTTCCGGGTTTTCTTGTTTTCGCCATATTGAAGCGTTAGAACCCTTTGCATGAAACATCAAAAAACACAGCGGGCGCGTTTTGCAGCGCGTCTTAGCGCCTCGCTCATTCTTTTGCTGGCGCTTACCGGCATCGACCTCCACGCCCGCGCGCAAATCAACGATGAAGCAGATATTCCACCGACCGCCGCTGATCCTGAAAGCGCCCATAAAGCGACCCTCGACCAGGTCAACGCCGCCCTCAACAAAATCAGCACGCTTGAAGGCCGCTTCCTCCAGATTGCGCCTAATGGGGCGCTTGACGAGGGCGCCTTTTACTTGCGCCGGCCCGGGCGGTTGCGTTTTGAATATGACGATCCCAACCCCAATCTCATTGTTGCGGATGGAACATGGGTGATTCTAGAAAACCGGGACCTCAAAACCGTTGACCGCTACCCTTTGCGCGCCACTCCGCTGAAATTATTGTTGAAAAAGAACGTTAATCTGGCCAAAGACGCCAAAATTACCGCTGTTGACCGGCATCCGGACGCTCTACTGGTCACCGCGCGCGACGATAAAGACGACGCGCAAGGAGAACTTACCCTGATCTTTTCTCTGCCCAGCTTCACGTTGGTTCAATGGGTCATCACGGACGCTCAAGGCCTCCAAACCACAATCGCCCTGCGAGACGTGAAAAAGGGGACAAAAATCAACCCCGCCCTCTTTGTGGTGCGTGACGTCAACCCCTTTGACCGCCGACCCTAGCGGGAAAGCTGCCTTACAAAGAGCGCATTAAGGGTGTTTTTGGCTAAAAATGTGGGTATATTATCACACACAAGTGATTTAATTTTCTTTTTGCATTTTTCTTCCCATGTGCTACTGTAATGTCACAGAGGGCGAGAGACATGGCTAAAACAGCGTTGCCCCCCCCGCTTGCTGGTTTGGCCCTCACCCTTCAGCGTCGGAATATCCCCTCCCGACGTAGCGCGTACATCGCGTTAAAGCGCCTGGTCCCTTAAAAGACCAGGCGCTTTACATTTTTAGGCCATTTGTGGACAGATGCCGGCTTTGTTCGCTATAGGTTTCTCTCACCTTAATTCAGCTCACACGCAAGGCGGGATCTCCATATGACCGGACACAATGGCGCGCCGGATATGGATGGGGAGCGCCCAATCGATCCAGACGCACTTGAAAACCTCATTGAAGAAATTCCCGCTCTCATCGCCATCCGGGCTTTTGCGGCGGACGCGGCGCGAACCTCCTGGTTCAAAAATGTCGGCGCTTCTTTCTCCCAAGAGCTCATAGATAACGCAGAGCGCTTTTTGGATGAATTGGGTTTCCCGGAAATAACCCTCGCCAAAATAGAAAGTTGGAGTGACGCCGTCACCGCCGCGGAAAGCCTGGACTGGAACGACCCCGCATGGGAGGCCGAAGAACAACTTACCGCCGGCCTGACGGAACAGGCCCTTGACGTCATAAGTGAAGAAGCCCTTTCCGTGGCGCTCTCCCTCGTGCAAGCGCGTGTGGGAAAAGGCCTGTTCGACCATGTCGCCGACAGCGCAGCGCTTTGGGATGAAAACGATGAACAGATCATCAATGCCGCCGCAGGCGCGGCCCTGCGCGCCAGTCACCAAGCAGCCCTCGTTTTGTGCGCTGAAGCCGCGCCCGCGCATCCCCTCGCCATAAAATTTCAGCTTTTTAAATCCGGGCACTGGCCGATCGGAATCGCTGGCTCATCGTTTAATCTTTTTTGAATCTCTCACGCGGAAAGCACGCCTCTTGACCCGACAAAAATCGACCATCCGGATCGCAACCTGGAACATTAACTCCGTTCGTCTCCGCATCGACCTGATCAAAAAGCTGACTGATAAATTCGCCATCGACGTTTTGTGCCTTCAAGAAATCAAATGCATGAACGATCAATTTCCAGCCAAAGAAATCCGCAAATTAGGATTTGAGCACATCGCCGTTAACGGACAG
>JAJFIM010000478.1 GCA_021774995.1 Alphaproteobacteria bacterium
CGCCCAGCAGGCCTCCCAGCGCATCATATTGCACTTTCAGGCGGGCTTGAAAGGCGCTGTCCAAAGCTTGCGCCCGCAAAGCGGTCTTCTCGGCGACTTCCATAAAGGCTTTCAATTGCCGCTCGACCACTTCGCGGATGCTCTGGGCGCTTGTCTGCGCGCGATCTGGAAAGGCGGCCATGTGGTCGCCGAGATCTTTCAGGGCGTTTTCCATGTGTTCGCTTGCTTGGGCGGCGGTGGTTTTGATGCGCGCGGCGGTGGCGGCGAGATTGTCGGCGGCGCCGTCCACCAATTCCCCCGCTGCGGTGATTTCATCCTGAATGCCTATCACATAAGCGTCCAGTTTTTCCCGGGACGCTTTAGAGGCCTGATCGATCATGGCGCTGGTTTTTTCAATCCGTTTTTCGATCTCGTCAGTCTGCTGATCGAAAGCAGAGTGCGCGTGGTCCGCTGCTTCCAGCGTGGCTTGGGCCGCTTTGGCGAGCGTCGCTTCCAAAGTTTGGGCGCGTTCGCCTAAAGATTTCTCGGCTTTCGCCATGGCCTCTTGCGCGGCCTCGCCAATATGCTCGGAAATTCCGTCCATTTTAGTGGAGAGGTGACGCGCCGCATCATCCACGCCCTGACGGGATGACGCCAGGTGGTCGCGGATTTCCATAAAACGCGCATCGATCGCGCTTTGCGCCGCTTCCATCGCATCAGCCGAGGCCTGGCCGGTCTGCTGCGCCATATGGGAGACATGGTCGCGCATCGTCTCTGCCTGCCCCTCCATATCGCTCCGGATGGTGGCGGCGTTCTGCTGAACCTGGGAGGCGGCGCCCTCTAGCGCGCCCTTCAAATGCGCCGCGCCTTCCTCCAAAGTGGTTTTGGTTTCTGACACCATGCCATGAACGGAAGACTTCACATTTCCACTGACTTGTTCGAGGGACTGGCTGATCTGACCCGCAGCCTCCCCCACCCAGTTTTGGGTCGCGGCAATTTGCGTCCTGATCTCTTCAAATTTACCCTCAAGATGCGTCTTGGTGGTTTGCACCGCGTCGCTGGCCGCCCGGTCTACCGATGCGCTTGATTCGGTGATGCGTTCGGCAAGAGTGGAAAGCTGCGCATCAAGTTTCGACATGACGCTGCGGGAGGCTTCTTCCAAAGCGTCTCCCGATTGCGCAATGCTCTGCTGCAGGGCGTCGGCGTATTCTTCAAAGGCGGCGTGGGAGTGCAGGGCCGCATTGTTGGCCTGGACGCCTGCTTCGCTGATGGAGGTCGCCATTTCCGCCGCGCGGGTTTTGATTGCCGCGCTTGCGGTGTCGGCGGCGCCCGCGGCCGATTGCGCCGCGCGCGTGAGGGCGGCGGCGGCTTCGTCGGCGCTGATGCGCACCGATTGGGCGTGCTGTTTAAAGTCGTCGCCCACGGTGGATGCGCGCCCGGCGGCCGCCGCAATGGCGCCTTCCAATTCCTGCGCCGACAGAGAGATCGCCTCTTCGATGCGCTGGGCTTCCGATGCGGCGAGTTCGGCGACTTGCGCCAGCAAATCCCTTTGCCGCTCAAAACCCGCTTCCAGTTTGGCGTTTTCCCGGGCGAGTTTTTCAGTGGCGTCGCCGATCGCGGCGCGTTGTTTGTCATAGCGTCCGGCAATGACATCGGCCCGCGTGAGGGCGGCGTCGGCCACTGCTTCCAGTTTTGCGCATTGGTGGTCCAACTCGCGGCTGGTTGTCAGGCTGGTTTCTTGGGCGGCGCTGGCGGCGCCCTCAAAAGCTTCTATGCGGGTATTGAGGAGCGCGTCAGCTTCCTGAATTTTTCCGGCGGCCAGGCCCGCGGCGTCTGTGAGGGCCGCAGCTTGCCCTTTCAGAGAGTCGGCCAGGGCGCCGCTTTCAGCGCCGAGTTGCGTGGTGAGGGATTCCAGGTCTTCGCGTTCGCGGGACAGCATGACGCGCACCGCATCAATGCGTTCTTCGGCCTTATCGGACGTCCGGGTGAGGTTTTCCGTGTGCTGGTAGATTTCTTCTTCTAAGGCGGCGATCTTTACCGCGACGGCGCCGATGGCGTCCTCCAAACCGTCAACCTGGCGGCGCACCGCATGGCCCAGCCGCGTCACTTCCCGGGCGGCGTTGTCTTCGGGCTGGCTGAGATGCAGGGCGATGTCCGCCAGGGAGGCGGCGGTGCGGCTCAGCTCTTGCGCGCGGACCAAGGTCAGCGCCGCCATCCAGATGAAGGCGATCGGCAAAAGCAGGGCCACTAATAATTGCGTTTGCAGTAAAGGCGGGGCGCTCAGAAGGCCGCTTGCGCCGTAAAGCCCATAGATAACTCCGCCAGCCCCTCCGATCCAAAACAGCGTCAGGCCGAGCGCGGCTATATGTATCCACATCCCATGGGCCCGCCTCACGGGCGTAGCCGGGCGCGGCGGCGCGGGCGCGCGGGTTTCCGGCCCCAGAGGCGTCATCTGCTGCGCGGGGTTGGCCGTCTCAAGATCGGGAAGTTCAAGGCGTTGCATAAGGGAGGTCTCGCCGGACAGATTAAATTCTGGAACCCTTCATAACAGTGCGGAGGCGGGCGCGCAGCCTCTTGGTTAACAAATTTTTAACCATTATTGAATGGCTGTAAGCGGGAGGCGGCGCGCGGCCCATTCCAGAGCGGCGGAAAGCCGAGATAATCTGTGCCGGGCCGGTCGACAAATGGCTCTTCTCCGCGCACTATGGGCGGCAAGAGCCGGGCGCCCGCGCTGGGCTTTGTTTAAAAAACCTTGCCAAACCAACCCCTTAAACTTTGCACTATTGTTCAGGAGAACCGCCCCATGAAAGACGCCGTCATTGTATCCACCGCCCGCACGCCCATCGGCAAAGCCTATCGGGGGGCGTTTAACGACACTCATGGCGCGGTTCTGGGCGGCCATGTCATCGCGCAGGCGGTGGAGCGGGCAGGCGTCGATCCGGCCGAAGTGGAAGACGTCATTATGGGCTGCGGTCTGCCCGAGGGCGCGACGGGCAGCAATATCGCCCGCCAATGCGTGATTCGCGCGCGTTTGCCGGTGTCGACCAGCGGCGTCACGGTCAACCGCTTTTGTTCTTCGGGCTTGCAGGCCATCTCCATGGCGGCGCAGCGCGTGTTGGTGGACAATGCGCCGGTGATGATCGGCGCGGGGCTGGAATCCATCTCTCTGGTTCAAAATGAGCACGCCAATGGCTACCGGCTGGTGGAGCCCGGCGTGCAGAAAGCAAAACCGGGGATTTATTACCCCATGTTGCAAACCGCCGAGATTGTCGCGGCGCGCTATAACATCTCGCGCGAAGCCCAAGACGAATACGCCTTGCAAAGCCAGCAGCGCACGGCGGCCGCGCAAGAGGCGGGCCGGTTTGACGACGAAATCGCGCCTCTCGCAACGGTTATGAAAGTGATGGACAAAGAGACAAAAGAAATTTCTGACAAACAAGTGACCCTGACAAAAGACGAGGGCAACCGCCCCAGCACCACATTGGAAGGTTTGAGCGGCTTGAAACCGGTGGCGGGCGATTTCATCACGGCGGGGAACGCCAGCCAGCTTTCCGACGGGGCGTCAGCCTGCGTTGTGATGGACGCCAAGCTTGCCGAGCAGCGGGGCCTTCAGCCGCTCGGGATCTATCGCGGCCTCGTCGTCGCGGGGTGCGAGCCCGATGAAATGGGCATAGGGCCGGTGTTCGCCGTGCCGAAACTATTGGAGCGCAACGGGTTGAAAATGGACGATATCGGTCTGTGGGAATTGAACGAGGCGTTTGCGGTGCAGGTGCTTTATTGCCGGGATAAATTGGGTATTCCCAATGACCGTCTGAATGTCGATGGCGGGGCTATTTCCGTCGGGCACCCTTACGGCATGTCGGGCGCGCGCATGGTCGGCCACGCGCTCATTGAGGGCAAGCGCCGGGGCGCGCGCTATGTCGTTATCACCATGTGCATCGGCGGCGGCATGGGCGCGGCGGGTCTGTTTGAGGTGGCGTGACTATCGTTGCGCGCCTTCACCCACGAGAACCCGCCTCGCGGTGAGTTTCATCGTTTCGATATAGCGCTTTTGCGACCAGCCGCAGTCATTTCTGAGCTTTTCCCAATTGCCAACCGACAGCAATGTCCACAAGATATCGCTCGCCGCTTTGGGGGAATGATCCGGCGATAAGGCGCCCTCTTTTTTCAAGGCCGCGACCGCCGCCTCACAGCCGTGACGCACCGCCTGCATGCGGTCGCTCCAGGCAAGCGCCGCCGCCTCATCCGTGTCTTGCAGGGCAATGAAGGCTTTCGCGACGCCATAAATCTCCGGGATGTAGTTCCCCCACGCCTCGATAAAGGCGTTTAAGCGCTCCACGCCCGTTGTGGCGGCCCGGCTTGCCGCGAGGCGTTCATCGACCTTTTTGACGTCATCCAGATAACGCGCTGTCGCGACGAGCATTTCGGCGCGCGTTGGAAAATGCAGATAAAGCGCTTGCCGGCTGATGCCCGCTTGCTTGGCAATGTCGCTCATGCGGACGCTCTTGGCCCGGTTGTCCTCGAGCAGTTCCCACGCGGCTTTTAGGATTTTTTCTCGGGTTCCGATATTTTTGCTTGACATGGCGTCAATATAATCATACTTGACATGATGTCAACTTTACACAGTGTCAAGCAAAGGAGAAAACAATGACAAAACGAATTTTCATATGGGTCGGGCACCCTAAGGCGGGCTCGTTGTGCGAAGGCATCGCGGACGCCTATCAGGCCGGCGTTGAAGACGGCGGGGCGCAAGTGCGCCGCATGAACTTAAGCGACATGTCGTTCGGCATGGATTTCAGTGGATATGGTGAAAATGCTGCGCCATTGGAGCCTGACCTTCTGGCGTGGCAAGACGCGATCGTCTGGGCCGACCATATTTTGATCCTGCACCCCTATTGGTGGGGGACTATGCCGACGAAGGCCAAAGCTGTCCTGGACCGGGCGCTTACGCCGGGCTTTGGGTTCAAATATCATAAGAAGGGCATGGGGTGGGAGAAACTCCTCAAAGGCAAGTCAGCGGACGCGATCATCACGTCCGATACGCCGCCGCTGATTGATACACTGATCTACAACAAGCCAGCGCGCCGGGTGATGAAAAACCAGATCCTCGGGTTTTGCGGAATTGAGACGAAAAATATCATTCAGTTTGGATCGGTGAAACTGGCGAGTCGCAGGAAAATCAAAAATTGGATTAAACGCGCGCAACAATTGGGCGCCAGAGCCGCCGCGTAAAACCCGCCGATCAAAAAAAGCAAATTACCAAATCATTGGAGAATGAGATGACCATTAACTGGATTGCATATGCGTGTCTTGCCGCCGGTCTTGGCAGCGCCCTTGTCGCCGGCGTCTTCCAGTCCTTCTCGGACTTTGTTATGAAGGCGCTCATCGCCGCTGAACCGGCCGGTGGAATCGAGTCGATGCAGATGATAAACCGGACTGTCTTTCAATCGGCGTTCTTAGTGATGATGCTGGGGTTGGCCCCGGTGACGCTTGGCTTTGCCGTTTACGCCTATTTCAACCTGTCCGGCCTTTCCCAATTTTGGATCATGTTCGGCGCAACGATCTATGTGATTACCGTTTTCCTTGTCACACTGCTTGGCAATGTGCCGATGAACAGGCGGTTGGACGGGATGAATCACAGGCAGGCGCAGACAAATGACTATTGGCTAACCTATGGAGCTGTTTGGACCCGGTGG
>JAJFIM010000479.1 GCA_021774995.1 Alphaproteobacteria bacterium
GTGTGAGGTCTGTGAGGTAAATTCAAAAAAACCTGAGTTTATTGCAGAGATTCAGAACGGTTAATGTGAAAGACCACATCGGACTCTGAAAAATTACATCTTTTTACCCAACTCAACCAATGCTACTCCTCGCCTCTCGTAGTTTGATTTAATAGTGGGTGTTGATATGGCTATTTTTACTTTGGGGGCGAACGCACCTATTGATTTTTCCATACCGCAACAGACCTACATGCGGATGATTTCTTGATTTCGTAATAGTGGGATCTTAAAAATAGTCCCACACCGCCCATCCGGCGGCGGCGATTACGCCGATGATAATGATCCAGGTCACAACCTGCGCCCATCCATAGGCGCTCAGGATATCGCTGACGGGCAGGCCTTTGGGGGCTTTAGTGGGAATATGCGCTTTGCGAAAAGAAGGCCGCGCCCGGACGCGGGCGTAATAGCCTTGCAAATTGGGCCGCGTGTGCGACCATAATTCCTTCAGACCCAGATAGTCCAGGCGCGCCAGAATCGCAGTCCAGCAGATATCGGCCAGACTATACTCGGAACCGGCGAGCCATTCCGATCTCTTCACGGCTTCTTCCGCCATTTCCAGCATTTGATCGACGCGGATGATAGCTGTATTGCGCGTATGGCTGTCGCCGATGAGGGCTTGGTTTCGAAGTGTTGCTTCATATGACGATTTGTATACAGAAGAAAGGTCGTCGTTTTTCTGTTCCAGGGATTGCAGTACAGTTTTACGCTTTTCCACATGCTTGAGCGCCAGTTTTTCGGCCAGTCCGGACAAGCCGCCCAATGTCAGTTCACGATCAGGAAATTGGTGCGCAAGGGTTACCCATTGCTCCATCAATTTCTGCTCTTTGCCGCTTCTGGGCGCCAGCAAAGGGCCGGGAAAATTATTATTGATATAAAGGGCAATAGTGATTGCATCGGTCAGAATAATGTCTTTATGGGTAAATGTGGGGACGGCGCCCTCTGGATTCAGGCGCATGTAAGAAGGCGCAGTGTTTTTATGGCTCCGCTCACCGTCAATGATGCGGTTTTTCCATTTAACGCCTTTCTCGCGGAGTGATAACCGCACAATTTGCGACTCGAAAGACGATGAAGCCTGATAAAGAGTTGGTTTTTTCATCTGCCCCCACAGCGCCTTGACCCTTAAGGGCGACAGTCTACTCCGTCCTAGGAGTTAGGCCAACAGTTCAACGACAAGACTTGGTGTTTATGGTTAATTTTTCGAGGGACGCTTGCGTTATGTCTTTACGCCTATTACAAAATTACTGACGGCGGCTTCTAAGCGCCGGCCCCAGACAAGAACGCGCCCATGCCCATAACCTTAAACACGCCATCTCCCAATTTTGATGACCGCGGCGCGGCGCCTATTGATATTCTGCTTCTGCATTACACCGGCATGCCGACGGCGCACGAGGCTTTGGCGCGTCTGTGCGATCCCGCCTCAAAAGTCAGCGCGCATTATTTTGTCGATCTGGACGGCGCCGTGCGCCAGCTTGTCGATGAAGACCGGCGGGCCTGGCATGCGGGCCTGGCTTTCTGGCGCGGCGCGCGCGACATTAATGCAAGGTCGATCGGCATTGAATTAGTGAATCCCGGCCATGAATGGGGGTATGCGGATTTTCCCGAAGCGCAGGTCGAGGCGGTGCTGGAACTCAGCATAGAGATTGTCCGGCGCCATCAAATTGCGCGCGCAAATGTTCTGGCTCATTCCGATGTGGCGCCCACCCGCCGGCAAGATCCGGGGGAGCGGTTTCCATGGGCGCAATTGGCGGCTGAAGGCGTGGGGTGGTTTGCAACAACGCCCGCGCAAGCCGCGCCGGACGCGGATTTGCTGAGCGATTTGGACGTGATCGGTTATGACCTCAGTGCGGCGGATGCCGCCGTGACCGCCTTTCAGAGACATTATTGCCCGCATCTGATCGGCGCGGAAAGGCAAGGAAAGCCATGCGCGGAAACTACGGCCATGGCGCGCGCGCTCAGTCTTGAAACGCACGCCTCTTGAAAAGTGCGCGATCACGCGTCATGTTGGTTTTGTCAGATGGTCGGATGGCCGCTCGGTTTGAAAAAGCCGGGAGGAAAGTCCGGGCTCCACGGAATACGCGGTGCCGGGTAACGCCCGGCGGGGGCGACCCTAGGGATAGTGCCACAGAAAGCAAACCGCCCCCCGCGCATTTATGTGCGGCGGGTAAGGGTGAAAGGGTGCGGTAAGAGCGCACCGCGTTGCCGGCAACGGGAACGGCATGGTAAACCCCACCGGGAGCAAGACCAAATAGGGGCGGCGTTAAGCAGTTTCCGGCGTGCCGCCCGGGTAGGTTGCGCGAGGCGCCTGGCGACAGGCGTCCCAGATGAATGGTCATCGATCCCAAACGCGAAAGCGTAAGGGGGAACAGAACCCGGCTTACAGACCATCTGACATTTTTTTTCGGCTAGGCTGCGGCCTCTTGCAAACCGACGCCCTGCGCCCTCCTTTTGTCATACCGCGGCTTGACCGCAGTATCCGCACAGCGTTTCAACAAGCATAGACCTCGCAGTCAAGCTGCGGGGAGAAGATGCGGGAAGACGCGATAGTAGCGTATCGGTTTATAACCTTATGAAGCGCACCTGTCGTTGGTCTTGGACTTAGGCATCGCTAAGCGGCGCCCTCTTCAGACTTTTACTGACGCTTTTCTTAATCGGCTGGCGTAAAACTGAA
>JAJFIM010000480.1 GCA_021774995.1 Alphaproteobacteria bacterium
GGGAACCAATACATCGTAATCGAGATAGACGCCGCCCATAAAAAGCGAGATATAGCCCACGCCTGCGTAAATCACGACGCCCAGCGCCATCAAAATCTGTATAGCCCGCGGCGTAAAAACTTTCATGACCATGTCCAGCCCGAAAACCAATCCATACAGAATGATGGCGACCCCAAAGATCACGCCCGCCTGGAACCCGCCGCCAGGCCCGAAATCGCCATGGAACTGTACATAGAGAGCAAACAGAATGATTGGCGAGAGCAAGGTCTTGGTCACGACCCGCAAAACGAGATGAGGAGTCACGCCTGATCCTCCTCTTCTTTGCGCGATGCCGTTCCGCCGGCGCCCCCCATGCCCAGCAAAACCAGCACGCCTAAACCCGCCGTCAACACCACCGCCGTTTCTCCCAGCGTATCAAAACCCCGATAACTCGCGAGCACGGCCGTGACAACATTGGGAATACCAATCTCATGGGGCGTGCGTTCCATATAATCCATGCCAACATATGTGTTGGCGGGTGAATTTGGATCTCCAAAGGCGGGCATATCATATGTCGCATAGATTAAAGCCGAGCCCGTAACCAGAACCGCCAGCAGTGGGTAAAACGAATGGCGACTGGTGATTTGTTTTTCCCGCCGCGCAGTCAGCATCAGCGCGCCAAGCAACAAAACAGTCGAGATTCCAGCTCCCACGGCGGCTTCCGTGAACGCAACGTCAACCGCATCGAGATTCACAAAAAAAGCCGCCGACAGAAGGCTATAGACGCCGCCCACCATGACCACGGAAAACAAATGACGCATGAAAACGATTGCCAGAGCGGACATCAGCAGAAACGACATCAGAATGATGTCCACGAATGTCGATGCATCCAGTGAAGAAATATACGTCATTAGCCCCTCCCCTCCTTCATCCCTGGTCTGATCCATCAGACCAGGGAGATGCGGCGCCGGGTTTGACGCTCAAGAACGGTCGCAAACCAGCCGTAAGAGCAGCGTTGGCAATGGCGTGTGTTGCTGTCGGACTTGTGATGAACAGGAACAATCCAATAAAAATCAACTTAACCGCAATAAGGCTAAAGCCCGCCTGCACAACAAGCCCCAGCAATATCAACTCGGCGCCCATCGTATCTGTGATGCCGGCGCCATGAAGACGCGTATAAAAATCAGGAAAACGATAAACGCCCACTGCGCCAACGATGACGAAAAAGGCGCCGACGCCCAAAACGATAGTAGAAAAAATAAGTATGCCCATATCCAGCATATAATCATTCCTCCTGGTCTAGCGGCGCCGCCGCTCTGCCGCGCACAGAACTCATCGCCATTTGAAAACTCCGGTAACGGAAAAATTTCAATATGGCGATGGTGCCCACAAAGTTAATCAAAGCATATAGAAGGGCAATATCGAGAAATTCAGGCCGCCCGCCGATAAAATTCAAAACGGCGATTAGAAGAACCGTTTTAGTGCCAAAGGAGTTAACCGCAAGAACCCTGTCATAAAGCGAAGGGCCGATAAACAGTCGAAGCATCACAATCAACATCGCAATAAAAATAGCACTGGCCGTTACGATGAGCGCAATAGAGAAAGTCATGCTCAGTCCGCTCCCAATGCGGCAACATGCCGGTCTATTTCTGCGATCGCTTGCGGGTCGGCTGCCTGGCTGGTGAGAGCATGGATCGTCAATTCATTACCATCCACACCCACTGTCACCGTTCCAGGCGTCAGGGTGATTGAATTGGCCAAAATGGTGAGCCCTAAATCCCCTTTGACAATGGCTTTGTAGGTGAACATCTCCGGCCGCACCGTAGACAAATCCGAAAAAACCGCGCGGGTGACGGCAATATTGGCCTTGGCGACTTCCCCAGCCAACCAAACCCAGTATTTAAGAATTTTGATGTTTAGATGAAAAGGGACGGATTCATAATCCACAACATTCATCCGCCGGGCCAGCAAGACTGTGATTAAGCAGGACGCAAAACCGAAGAACAGAATAAGCGGCTCGTGGAAATAGCCCGAGAGCAGGAGCCAGAGAACAGCCAAGCCTATGAACAGGCCAAAGGAGCGCATGATAAAAAGCCTCACCCAGGCGCGAATCGCCGCATCACCCAAAATTTCAAGCCTATTTCTTAATATGACTGGAGAAGCTTGACCAGCCCAAATCGGTGCCCAACGTCGCTATTCAGGCGCCCACGCGCCGCCAAGGGGGCCGCTCTCCATGGCGCAGCCGCATCCAACTAAAGACCAGCACATAATGCAGAGCGAAATAGCCCAGGCCGAATAATATTTCATTGGCGCCCCAGATGCTGTCCGGCGCCTCTATCAGAGTTGATATTCCCAAAGAAAGATCGGGAGACGTAATTATCAGGAGAGCGATGATATTGGTGCTCAAATGGAATCCGGCGCTGTATTCCAGTCCGTTTCCGCGAAAAACCAACAACCCCAAATAAAGAGAAATGAGGATGTAATATACCATCGCCCACCATCCGGCCTCAACAACTCCATCATTGAAAAAATGCAGCGCCCCGAAGAGAAAAGCCGGAATTAACCAGCGCAACCAAAACCCAGCCGTAAAGCGCGCCACCGCCTGCATGAGATAGCCGCGAAAGAAAACTTCTTCAGCCAAAATCTGGAGCGGAATCAGAACGCAACTCAACAACACGACAATAATCCAAACTCTGAGATCAAAATTTGGGTTGAACCGCCCCTCTCCACTCACCAGGATCAAATTGACCCAAATCAGAAGTAAGAGGAGAGAGACGCTGAGTGACGCCCTAAACCCGCGCCAATTAATGCGCGCGCCCACATGCAGCAGAGTGCGCCACTTGCGCCGGTGAATGAGAGGAACGACTAACAAATTAGCGGGGAGAAATAAACTGATGGAGAGCATCAGCAGAATATATTGAACAATATACCCTGTTGAATCAGAATTTTCCGAAGCCAAGAGATTGGGAACTTCTTCCGACAGCAAACGAATAAAATCGGAACCATCGCCTCCCACAAATTTCACATAGGCAAATGTTCCGGCGACCTCAGCCAATATGATAAATAAAAACCACAGGGCAAAAATTAGCGGTAGCGAGATCAGATAGCGCCACCGGGCGGGGGCGCCTATCTGAGCCTGCTCAATAAATGGAATGTCTTGGTCTAAATTGCCGTCGTTCACGCGCGCCCCACTCTGCCCCAACGCTCTATGATAGTGGCAAATCGCGTTTTAGGGTACCCCCATATGGGATCGCTTACCTTGTGGCCGCGGCCCTCCGCTCTGGCGCGTCAATTGAGCAAAAAAAAGCGCCGCTCCCGTATTTTGTTCTCAATCTGACTATCGATCGGGGGGCAATGGAAAAGTCAGATCTTGAACGGCCGGGAGCGGCGCTAAGGTGCAGGACATCTGTATTTCATGGGTGGTGGGGGACATACGACCCATAAAAGACGCCCTACATCAGGAAGGATTCACATGGGTATCCCCTTTAATCAATTGTTGCAGACACGAGCAATCGCTGAGCGCGTCATCGGCGAGCGTTTTTAGGTACATATCCAGGGCGGCGGTAAGAATATCTTGATGGGTCCGCCCAAGCTTCGCCGCGGCCATTTTCAGACATAGATAGCGCGTCGCATTCAACCGAAAGGTCACTGACGAACGCCGGCCCACCCCATCATCGCCCGTAGCAAGTGCTGCGAGCGGCACGCAAGGATCGCAATCCTCTTCAGCATGTGCGGCGTTAGAATCGGTATCAGTTGGGGGCGCCGCTGAAGCCGCTTGGCGAGCGTGCTCAGAGTCCGCCTCGCTCTGCGGTGCTTCACCAGACTCGTTTTGATGCGGGCCTTGGCTTTCGTGTTGGCTGAGGACAAATCCGCTCTTCGCCCATGCGCTTGGCCCGGGAGGTATCGACGTCGACGTCAAAGGACGCCTCGGGGGATGGGCTGAAATGATATTCTCACCGTTGAACGATGATGTCGCGGGGACAGCTTCGCCTTTGCGCGCCAACAGACCGGCTGTGAGAGATGTATACGAACCTTTTGACATTTATTCTCGCGCCCTTCCTATTGCAATCGCCGACCAAATGATGGCGCTCTACGTCCTAATGCATTCGTATTGGCCTCCAGAGCGCTTTGACCGTTCTCATCAAGCCATCCCGCATGGACGGTTTCCATCCGGTGCAGACGCTCCTGAACATATTTCCAAAGGCTTTCCATTTCTTTCGCCGAACGCCCTCCCGCATTCGTTTCCATGACCGTTCGTCCATCAATCATACTGCTGGCGTAATCGACGCGATTATGAACAATTGTCGGCGCCACGGTGCCGTGTTGCGAAAGAGCCACAGCCGCCTCGGACGTGATGCGCGCGCGCGGCGTGGCGTCATTAACGACGAAAACAAGCTGCTTATGTTTAGATTCAACAATATCCACCGTCGGGCCCACCGCGCGCAGATCATGAGGAGATGGGCGCGTGGGAATGATGACGATATCGGCAAAATTCACGACTTCAGAAATTGCCCGCGTGACCGCTGGCGGCGTATCGATGAACACATACCGAAATCCTTCCCGGCGCGCCAAATCGAGATCCTGAAACAAATTTGAAAAAACTGATTGGATGAAGTAAGGCGACTCGCTTTCGCGTACATTCCACCACTTCGACAAAGACCCTTGAGGGTCAGTATCGATTAATGCAATCGGCCCAGCGCCTGCAAGTTCAGCCTGCACAGCCATATGACCCGACAGTGTCGTTTTTCCGGATCCACCTTTTTGCGATGCGAAAACTATCACGCGCATTGACGGTAGCATTGGAACTCACCCCTCAAAAACTCAACTCACATCAGTAAAGTTCACCGCAATTCATATCGCGGCTGGTGAACCACATCATCCGTGCTCATAAGAGGTGACAGATATGCATTTTGCATATTGACGTCTCCTTTCGGTAGCTCCGCTGCCCGCGTCATTGAAAATAAGAATGGGGCCGGTGGCTTTGCGTCCCGCCGTCTCCAGCGGTTTGCCGTTTCGAAGAGACGCCAGCCGCAGCACGGTACGCAGTCCACAGCCGACGTCGAAAACCACAATAGGCAAGAGGTCTTAATGCCCTGTAAAAGGGAAG
>JAJFIM010000049.1 GCA_021774995.1 Alphaproteobacteria bacterium
CGGACATCGCCCACCTTAATACCGCCCTCCTCCATCACTTCGCGTCTGACGGCCTCTTCTATGGTTTCGCCGGGTTCAATAAACCCCGCCAGCGCGGAAAACATTGCGTTGGGCCAGTCCGCACCCCGTCCGAGAAGACAGTTGTCTCCGTTGACAACCAAAGCAATCATGACCGGATCGGTGCGCGGGAAATGTTCTTGGGCGCATTGGCGGCACACTCTTTTGTAGCCGCCATCCTCTATATCCGAACTATGGCCGCAACTTGAGCAAAACGCATGGCGTTGATGCCAATCGATCAGCGATTTCGCCTGAGCCAGAATTGCCGCATCATCTGGGGATAAATCCGGAGCGATCGCGCGCAAATCGATGAACTTTCCCTTGGAAGCCAAGGAGCTGTTCTGTTTGGGGTCTTCGATGGCGGAAACATCGGCGGCAAAATACGCCACATCGTCTCTCACCCCTAAAAATACGCTCAAGGCGCCATCAGGCGCCAGATCGTGAACAACGCCAGGGCGCATCCAGCCTATGGCTGCGCAAGCGCCATTTTCCTTGGGGAGTTGAATCAAGGGTTTGAGCCGCCAGAGCGGCGCGATCAAGCTCGATTCATCGCTGAGACGCTCCGACAGCCATAGGGGGTCTGTCCGGCGAAGCGCCATGCGATCCAAGGGGTTGTTGGCAAAAGTATTCAGATTGCGTTCTGAAGCCATGTAGAATGATCAAGTGTTCGGGTTTGAGCAGAGATGAATGATGGTCCTCCTTAACGCATACGCCCGCCATTTGTAAGTGATGAGAGATTGGGCCAACCTCCCCTCTTGCTTTGCCGGCGAGCATCTTCGATAGTGCGCGTGGGAAGTTGGCGGCGGACAAACGCCTCGCCAACCCGGTCAGATCCGGAAGGAAGCAGCCGTAACGAGATTTGTTTGGGTTGCTGTCCAACTTCCCACTTTGCTTCAGGCGATTACGATGAAACTACGCGCCGGGACATAGGTTTTATCAATTTTCGTTTCGCTTGTTTGTGGTTGTTTAACTTCGGCATTTGATGGTTTCCACTGGCATGAATATTGAGAATGAGGACCGGATCGCCAAGAGCTACCGCGTCTTGGCGCGAAAATACCGCCCCCATACTTTTGAAGAGTTGATCGGGCAGGGTGCGATGGTGCGGATTCTCTCGGCGGCGTTTGCGACCGGGCGCATCGCGCACGCCTATATGCTGACCGGCGTGCGCGGTGTGGGAAAAACCACCACGGCGCGGCTGTTAGCCAGGGCTATGAACTTCACGGACGAAGCGGGCAATAGCGCCCCCAGCGTGCAGATGGAACGACCGGGCGCTCATTGCGAAGCCATTGCGCAGTCACGGCATATGGACGTGATGGAAATGGACGCCGCTTCGCGCACCGGCATTGACGACATCAGAGAAATAATTGAAAGCGCCAGTTTTCTTCCGACATCGGCGCCTTACAAAATCTATATTATTGACGAAGTTCATATGCTCTCGAAGAGCGCCTTTAATGGTCTCCTCAAAATTCTCGAAGAACCTCCAGAACACGTAAAATTTATTTTTGCCACAACCGAGATCCGTAAAGTCCCTGTCACAGTTCTCTCCCGTTGCCAGCGATTTGATCTCAAACGCATTGATCCCGAAATCATGATTGCGCATCTGGCCAGTGTTGCGACAAAAGAAAACGTGGCCATTGAGAGAACTGCGCTGGCTCTTATCGCGCGCGCCTCGGAAGGGTCAGTCAGGGATGCGCTTTCCCTACTTGATCAGGCCATCGCGCAAGGCGCTGCAGATGATGACGCTCTTACCGAGAAGATGTTGCGGGAGATGATGGGATTGGCGGATCGTGAACGCGTTCTCGATATGCTGAATGCAGTTATGGCTGGAGATATAAAAACAGCTTTGGAGGAAATGCGTGCTCAATATGAGTTGGGGGCCGATCCATTGGATGTGTTGCGCGATCTGCTTGAGTTGACCCATTGGTTGACCCGGCTTCAGGTCACGGACACGCCGCCTCCTGATGCCGGCATGTCGGACGCAAAATTGGAGCGCAGCATCAGTCTGGCCAAGCAAGTGCCCATGAGCGTTTTGACGCGCACCTGGCAAATTCTGCTGAAAGGCCTGGGTGAAGCTGAAACGGCTCCCCGACCTTTGGACGCAGCGGAAATGATTTTAGTGCGTCTTGGCTACAGTGCTAATTTACCGACGCCAGATGAGTTGGTGCGGCGTCTGGGGACAAGACCTTCTCAATCCGGAGCGCCGCAAACACCTTCTTCGCCACCCGCCGGGTCAAAAAGCGCCAGTTTGCAAAGCGGTGGCGTTCAACCGCGGCCTCACTCAGAAAATGCGCTTAAGATCCGGGCTAACGCCGAATCAGGCGGCGGCAGCGTCAGCGCTGCGCGCCACCTTAAAGAAGCGCCGGCTCAAGAGGAGCATTGCCAGAGCGATCTGCGCACATTTGAAGATATTCTCGCTTTAGTGGATGCAAAGCGGGATATCCGTTTGCTCATGGATTTGGAAGAATTCGTTCACCCGGTTTACATTGAGGCGGGAAGATTTGAATTTCGCCTCGAGGATGGCGCCCCAAATGATCTGGCCAATCGCCTGACCCGCTTTTTGGATGAGTGGACGGGCGTCAGGTGGATGGTTAGCCTTTCAGGTAAAACCGGCGCCGATACAATGAAAATGCAGCGCCAACAGAAACGAGGCGAACAAGAAGCGGAGATTAAGAAAATCCCGTTGGTGAAAGAGGTTTTTGATCATTTCCCTGACGCCAGGATCGTTGATGTTCGGCAAACCATTCCCGGTGCGGCAACAGACGAATCAAAAGAACCATGATCTTGCGGAGCCAGCGGCTCCAAGTTTTGTTTTTGAATTGACCCCATTTTTTTGTGAAGGCGCGTAATGAAAGATCTTAGTAAAATCATGCAGCAGGCCAAAGAATTGCAAGATAAAATGGCGAGTATGCAAACCGAATTGAATAACCTGGAAGTGCAGGGCGTGAGCGGCGGGGGGCTGGTTGTGGTCACCATGAACGGCAAGGGAGAACTTAAAGCTCTGAAAATAGATCCCAGCCTCCTCAATCCGGATGAAAGCGAGATATTAGAAGATCTGATTGTGGCGGCCGCGGGGGACGCAAAAAAGAAAGCAGAGGCGCGCTCGGCGGAGGAAATGTCGAAAATCACCGGTGGATTACCCCTGCCTCCGGGCATGAAATTGCCTTTTTAGCGCGAAGGATCGCCCGGAAAGATGAGCGCACCCATTGCCGGCCCTGAAATTGAACGTCTCATTCAAGCGCTGGCCAGGCTGCCGGGCCTTGGCCCCCGTTCGGCGCGCCGCGCGGCGCTTCTCCTCATCAAGAAAAAAGACGCCCTGATGCGCCCCTTGGACGAAGCCTTGAGGGAGGCCATAGCCAAAGTAACCACGTGCCGTATTTGTGGAAATGTCGACACCATTGATCCATGCACAATCTGCCGGGATGAAAGGCGCGATCCCAAAACACTTTGCGTTGTCGAAGACGTTGCCGATCTATGGGCGTTGGAGCGCGCCGGAGCCCATAAAGGACCTTATCATGTGCTCGGCGGTACGTTGTCGGCTTTAGATGGGGTGCGGCCCGAAGATCTGTCAATAGGGGCGCTGATCAAGCGCGCCAAGTCGGTTCAAGTGGAAGAAGTTATCCTTGCCACCAACGCGACCGTCGATGGCCAGACTACGGCTCATTACATTGCAGACGCGCTGGAAAGTGCGGGCGTGAAAACATCGCGGTTGGCGCATGGCGTACCGGTTGGCGGGGAATTGGATTATCTCGATGACGGTACGCTCACAGCCGCCATGAAAGCGCGTAAACCGGTTTAAAGTCAGGACAAAAGGCGCAAGGTTTCTGACTCGCCACCCTTTGAAGGAATTGCCGCGCCGAGCGTTTCTGAGGCATCTGTGTTATCAGTCAATTGCACGTCTTCAATGAGGTCTGAACGCCGCGTAATTTTATCCGCTGATGTCATGATTTCGCCAATATCTTTACTTGCTTGGCCGAAATGGGTTTGCAAATTGGCGGCGCGTTTCTGCAAACGTTTGACGTCTTCGGCCATTTTGCCGACTTCGCTTTGAATGATATGCGCGTGCTCGCGCATGCGGGCGTCTTTCAGCACGGCGCGCACCGTGTTCAGCGTCGCCATCAATGTCGTCGGGGAAACGATAAAAACGCGCGCCCGGAAACTCTTCTGCACGATATCCTCAAACGAGGCGTGAAGTTCGGCGTAAACTGCTTCGGCGGGAAGAAACATCAAGGCCGATTCCGCTGTTTCTCCAGGTATGATGTAACGCGCCGCAATATCGGAAATATGCTTGATCATCGCGGTTCTAAATTCGCGCGCCGCCGTCGCTTTTTCCGTTTCGTCAGTGGCGGACCGCAATGCGGAGAAGGCTTCGAGCGGAAACTTTGCGTCAATGGCGATCGCGCCGGGCGGGTTTGGGAGGCTCAGCAGGCAATCGGCGCGTTTGCCGTTGCTCAGCGTGGCTTGGAATTGATAAGCGGAAGGGGGCAGGGCGTTTTGCACGATATCCGACAGTTGAATTTCACCAAACGCCCCGCGCGCTTGTTTGTTCGCGAGAATGTCCTGCAGGCTGACCACTTGACCGGAGAGTTCCGTGATATTTTTTTGCGCTTCATCAATGACGCTGAGCCTTGTGTTTAGCTTGCCCAAAGATTCGGCGGTTTTTGTCGCGCTCTCGTTAAGATTTTTGCCCATGCGTTCACTAACTTTATCCAGGCGTTCTTCCAATGCTTTCGTCACGGCGGCCTGGGATATTGTTTGGCCTTCCGCTAGGGTCTGAAGACGCTCCGTCAACGCCGCCTGGGATTGAATGACCAGTGATAATTGGTCTTGCAGCTGCGCGGTCGTGCGGGTGGCGTCAGTGCTTTCAGCGGTTTTTTTGCGCGCCAGCACATAAGCGATAGCGGCGCCCGCCAAGAGGACAGCGCCGGCAATGAGCAGGATTTCCATCATTTTTGCCTTCGTTTTTCCAAAAACCTCGAACAAAGAGGATTCGCTTGACGCAGCTTACCATAAAGCTTGCCTAACTGCGCGGGCGCTTGACGCTGGCGGCGCCATCGCCTATCTGACCCATCATGGCTTTACTTCCCATCCTCACCGCGCCCGATTCCCGCTTAAAAAGCGTCTCCCAGCCTGTGGTCCAGGTTACTGACGAGACGCGCCGACTGATGGATGATATGCTGGAAACTATGTATGACGCGCCCGGCATTGGTCTGGCGGCGATCCAAGTCGGCGTGCCCCAGCGCATTATCGTAATGGATCTTGCGGGGGAGGGCGAGGCGCCTGCGCCGCTTTACTTCATAAATCCTGAAAAGGCGCAGGCATCGAAAGAGATGGCGCGCCATGAAGAAGGCTGTCTGTCGGTTCCCGATTTTTATGAAGATGTAGAAAGGCCCGTCTCGGCCACCATCACATATCTGGATTATCATGGGCAAAAACAGACC
>JAJFIM010000481.1 GCA_021774995.1 Alphaproteobacteria bacterium
TGGGCATTTCGTATCCAGAGATTTATGAGATGCAGGCGCGGGCGATTTTTGAAGCGGCGTTGCTTGTCAAAAAAGAGACGGGCGTCTCGGTGCTGCCTGAGATTATGATTCCGCTTGTGGCGATGGAAGAAGAATTGCACATCTTGAAAGATAAAATTATCGCAGTTGCGGCTGAAGTGGAGCGGGAGAGGTCTGAGAAGCTCGATTATCTCATCGGCACGATGATCGAGCTGCCGCGCGCGGCGTTGAGGGCGGGCGATATTGCCGCCCATGCGGAGTTTTTCAGCTTCGGCACTAATGATCTCACGCAAACGACTTTTGGCATCAGCCGCGATGATTCTGCGCTTTTCATGAATGACTATATTCGCGCCGGTATTTTTAAGCAGGACCCCTTTGTCACTCTCGATCAGTCAGGCGTCGGCGAATTGGTGGAAATCGCCGTGGAGCGCGGCCGCGGGGTGCGGGGCGATATCAAGCTCGGCATTTGCGGCGAGCATGGCGGCGATCCGGCCTCCATCGCCTTTTGCCACAAAGCGGGTCTCGATTACGTTTCCTGCTCGCCCTACCGTGTTCCCATCGCCCGCCTCGCCGCCGCCCAAGCCGCGTTGGGCGAAAAGAAAGCGTGAGTTTCAATAGTTGAAAGGATCGCGTCAATGGACATTGACCATGTGGTGCTGTGGGTGGAAAACCCAAAACGCGCGCTGGATTTCTACATCAATATTCTTGGCCTTGCGCCGGTGCGCGTAAAGGATTTCGAAGAGGGCAGGGCGCCCTTTCCGAGCGTTCGTCTCAATGAGACCACTATACTCGATTTGATGGACCACAGCATGTTGCCACGTGTACGCAAATTCACCGATGGCGGAGAGCGTAGTGGGGGAGCGCCCATCAATCACCTCTGTCTGTCCATGAACGCCGCGGATTACGCATCGCTCAACGCCCGGCTATTGGCGCAGGGCGTGGAACTCAAGACGAGCGGAGAAAAAGCGTTTGGCGCGCAAGGGCATGCCGAACACTCAGTATAGGTCTGCGATGCGGACGGAAATGTTCTGGAGATGCGGCACTATGATGAATTGTCATAAAAAATGCATCCCGAATAAGCAACTGACCGTCTCTTAAAGCCGCCTCGCACACATGGCGGTTTCCATAGGTTAATATATAAGATATGCCTCCTGTATTGAGAATTCAGGAGGCAAAAACCCATGATCAGAACCACGACAGACGCGGCGCGCGGCGATTATGCCGAGCATTATCACCCCAATACGGAAGAACTGGGCGCGGCTGAAATGCGGATCACCGCTTTGGGAACGGGCCGGCCTTTTTTGCGCCGCTCCCAGGCCAACGCCTCCTGGCTGATCGAACTTGGCAATGGCGATAAATTTGTTTTCGATTTTGGCTTTGGCTCGCAGATGAATTTCACCGCCCTGGAAATTCCTTATAATGACATCACAGCCTGGTTCGCCACGCATCTGCATACGGATCATGTCGGCGATTTTGGCCAGGTGTGGATCGGGAGCTGGGCCGGGGGGCGGTTAAAACCCTTGGAAGTTTACGGTCCTTCAGGGCCGGTGACAAAATATGGATTCCGTCATTTTATCGAAAAACAAAGAGAGTCTTACGCCTGGGATACGGATACGCGGGTTGGCCTTCTTCCTGCGATCGGCGCGGAGGTGAATGTTCATGAATTCGATTATTCCAAAGTCCATGTGGTCTATGAACATAATGGCGTGAAGATCACCAGTTTTCCGGCGGTGCATATTTACGATGGACCGGTGTCTTTGAAACTGGAATGGAACGGTCTGACATTTGTGTATTCAGGCGACACGACGCCAAGCACATTCATGGTCGAAAATGCGCAAGGCGCCGATGTGCTGGTGCATGAAACATTTAACACGGTTGGGCAATTGATGGAGCGCTCAGGCTATGATGAGCGCACGGCGCGGGGCATCGGCACCATGGCGCATTCAGATCCCGGCGAGGCGGCGTCCGTTGTTGCGCAATGCGATCCAAGACTTTTCGTGGCTTTTCATTTTTTCAACGATTTTGACACAGCGCCCGAGATGGAAGCCGAAATCCGCAAACACTGGAGCGGCCCTCTGGCGCTCGCCACTGATTTCATGGTGATCAATGCCACTAAAGAACGAATTGTTCAACGCATGGCTGTGATCTCAAATCATGTCTGGCCGAACAAAGCGCGCCATAAAGGCTTCGGCGCCGCGGCGCGCAAAGAGCGCATGCAGATGTCCGCCTGGCTGCGCGAAAGGGAAGTCTATCCCAAAGGCTAATTTTCCCTATACGCGCCACCCCGCGTCGGTTAGGTTGCGCGGCCATGACTGAAACAATTGCTCCGCCGCCTCTCAGCGCATCCCCGCTCACCGATGACCGCATTGCGCGCCGCAATGCCGTGCTTCTTTCCATCAGCCAAGCGATCTATGGATCAAGCGCGTTCGTGATGATCGCCACCGGTGGCTTGGTGGGATATGAACTGGCCAGTGACAAAGGGCTCGCGACGCTTCCCATTTCCGCCTATGTGGTGGGCACGGCCTGCGCCACTTTCCCCGCTTCGCTCTATATGCGCCGCGTTGGCCGCAAATGGGGTTTTATCACCGGCGCGCTGTTTGGCTTTGCGAGCGGCGCCATGGCGGTGGCGGCTATCTTGATGCACAGTTTTGCTTTGCTGGTTTTGGCTTTGTTTGTGGGCGGCGCTTATCAGGCGTTTGCTCAATTTTACCGTTTCGCCGCCGCTGACCGCGCGAGCGCGGGCTTTATGCCCAAAGCGGTGTCGTGGGTGATGGTGGGCGGCATTGCCGGGGCGTTTATCGGACCGGCTGTGGTGATTTCGGCTAAGGACATAATTCCAGGCGGCGTCTTTGCAGGATGTTACGCCGCCACAATGGCGCTCACGCTTCTGGCTATGGGGTTCTTGTGGTTTATTGATATCCCACGCGACAATCCGGATGATCACAAAAAACCGGCGCGTCCGTTGGCCGTGATCGCGCGGCAGCCCCGGCTGATTATCGCCGTTGCTTGCGGCATGCTGAGTTACGCCATGATGAATTTGGTGATGACGGCGGCGCCTCTTGCCATGGTTGGAGATGGACACAGCGTCGACGACGCCGCGTTCGCAATTCAATGGCATGTGCTGGGCATGTTTGTTCCCAGTTTTTTTACCGGCGCCTTGATCGCCCGCTTTGGCAAAGAGGCGATTATTTCCGTCGGTATGATCCTCCTTGCCGGATGCGGCATCGTGGCGCTGATGGGCGTTGAACTCTACAACTATATGGGGGCGCTGGTGTTGCTCGGCCTTGGATGGAATTTTGGTTTCATAGGCGCCACCACCATGGTGACGAAATGTTACCATGCGGGAGAAAAAGCCAAAGTGCAGGGCCTCAATGATTTTCTGGTGTTCTCAACCGTTGCGGTGGCGTCCCTGTCATCAGGAAAAATGCTTCACGTCGCCGGCTGGCAGACCATTAACATGGTCTTGTTCCCCCTCGTGCTGCTGGCCCTGGCGCTGGTCGCCTGGCTGCGGCTGGCGGGCCATCATGAGCGCGTGAGGCCGGTGAGATAACACGGCCTTTGTGCAAAGGGGATGAGCGGCGTATGCGGCACTATGCTTAATTTACAATAACTTCCCCTTTCCGTTAGCCTTGGTCTATATTAGCCTTGGTCTATATTAGCCTTAGTCAAACTTAAATCAATTTTAAGAGTGAGGGTATCATGGCTGTTTTAACTTCCGGGACCACTTTTCCCATAGATTTCACGACGTTGGATCTCACAGGCTTGCGGGATGGTGATATCTTACCGGGAGCAAGTTCGACGAGTTTTGGCGTGGATGAGCTTGACGGAACCATCAATACGATCACCGGCATCGGGTTTGCGTTTGATGTCTTCGGCGATCCCACCGGGGGAACGGTTACCGGCTGGCAGCAGACGGATGGGGGGACATTGGTGTTTAACCTCACGGGGGTAAATGACAGTTTGGTGTCGCTCGTAGGTTTCGTTGATGCGCTGGACACAAACGGATTTCTCTCGACGCTTGCCTCCGGCGCCGATAGTTTCACGGGCTCTCCTTTTGCCGATCATCTGCTCGGCTATGCGGGCAATGATACGATCATCGGCGGTAATGGCGCCGACACGCTGGACGGTGGCGCTGGCGCTGACAGCCTTAATGGCGGCGCGGGTGTTGATTTTGCCGGCTACGCTTCGAGTGCGATCAGTGTGAATGTTTCTCTTACAAGTCCCGGCTCGAACACCGGCGATGCGGTGAGTGATGCTTACACTTCCATCGAAGGTCTCATTGGTTCCGGTTTTAATGACACGCTGGAAGGGGATGGCGGGGCCAACCCCTTACATGGCGGCGTCGGCAACGACTTGCTGATTGGCGGCGCGGGGGCCGATGGCCTTGATGGCGGCGCGGGGTTTGATTTTGCCAGCTATGAGCCGAGCGCTGCCGGTGTCAGCGCCTCTCTCAGCAATCCCGGCGGCAATTCGGGCGATGCTGCGGGTGACACATACACCGCCATTGAAGGGATTAGGGGGTCCAGCTTTAGCGATACTTTAGAGGGCAATGGCGGCTCGAATATCCTGATTGGCAATCAGGGCAACGATATGCTGCGCGGCCTGAGCGGTAATGACGCACTGTGGGGCGTCAGCGACACTAACACGCTCGACGGTGGTGCGGGCAGCGATACACTCAATGGAGGCACGGGCACGGACACGGCGAGCTACGCCACATCGAGCGTCGGCGTTTTCGCGACCCAGAAATTCAGTTTTCTCAATAACGGCGATGCAGCGGGCGATAGTTTTGTTTCAATTGAAAACATGCTGGGCTCGTCTTTTAACGATCTTTTGGGCGGTACTGATCTTGCTAACAACATTAATGGCGGTGCCGGCAATGACTGGTTGTTCGGCTTTGCCGGTAACGACACATTGGTGGGCGGGTCCGGCAATGACACGCTGAACGGCGGCGCCGGGGCGGACAGCCTCGATGGCGGCGGCGGCATAGATCTTGCCAGCTATAAATTATTGGGCACGAGCGGCGTAAACGCCTCTCTTGTCGCGCCTGGCTCAAACACCGGCGATGCGGCGGGTGACGTCTATACTTCCATTGAAGGTTTCAGAGGCACTGATTTCAACGATACATTGGAAGGCGACGCCGCAGCCAACAGCTTAGCCGGCGCGGGCGGCGACGATATACTGAGCGGCGGCGCCGGGGCTGATACGCTGAACGGCGGCGCGGGAACCGACACGGCGAGCTATGCTTCGTCAGGCTCTGGCCTGTGGGCGCTCCAGAATTTTGGCTTTCTGAATAATGGCGATGCGGCGGGTGACGCGTTCACTAAAATCGAGAATATGCTGGGCTCGTCCTTTAATGATCTTCTGGGCGGCAATGATTTAGCCAATATTATTGACGGTGGGGCGGGCTCCGGCGCTGACTGGCTGTTCGGCTTTTTGGGCGATGATACGCTGATCGGCGGCCTTGGCGACGACACGCTGAACGGCGGCGCGGGCGCGGACAGCCTTAACGGCGGCGCGGGTTTTGATTTCGCCAGCTACAAGTTATTGGGCTCGGCGGGCGTCAACGCCTCGCTCACCACGCCCGGTTCCAACACCGGCGACGCTTTGGGCGATAGCTACGTGGCCATTGAGGGCCTCAGAGGCACTGATTTTAACGACACGCTGGAAGGGGACGGCGCGGGCAACACCCTGATCGGCAACCAGGGCGACGACAGTCTGCTGGGACTGGGTGGCGCTGATAGTCTAGTTGGAGGGGGCGGCGCTGACACGCTGGAAGGCGGCACGGGAAATGATACGCTGAATGGCGGTGGCGGCGACGATACTTTCATTTATGATCTTGGCGATGGCGCCGACACAATCAACGGATTTGTCGCTGGGGCTTTAAGCGATGACGTGCTGAATTTGGGCATCAGCCCGGCGTTTGACACCTTCTTGGAAGTCCAGGCGGTGGCGAGCCAGGTTGGTCTTGATACGGTGATCGATTTTAGCGGCGGAGACACTATCACGCTAGTCGGCGTTACAGCTGCTAATCTTCATGCGGATGATTTTATATTTGGGTGATCCAAAGGTTTAGTAGCAACCCCACACTACCCAACCGGCGGCGGTTATGACGATGAGCATGATAGCGCTGCGTGTCCAGCGATTCTCAGGAAATCACTGAGCGGCAGGCCATCACGAGAGTGTGAGGTCTGTGAGGTAAATTCAAAAAAACCTGAGTT